>CAYFPW010000054.1:0-8737 GCA_964345055.1 uncultured Steroidobacteraceae bacterium
GTCGCCGCCTGACCAATGCCAGGCCGTTTGATGGCGACCAGTATTTTCTTGATTGTGCGCATGACTCTCCCCTTCGATTGTTCGCAGCCCTTCAGCTGGGCCCGAGTTGATTCACGATATTTGCGCGACCGGCTCTTACGAATAGGAGGTCGCATTCCATAGCCATCAGGGCGCCATCGAGTGTGGCCAGCAGCGAGGGCGAGGGCGATGCCGGCTCCGAGATCAGGCTGTCATTCGACTCCGGTGCAGAGTGGATCAGGACATCAATCTCCTGTTCAGCGAGCACACGCGCCAAGGAGGACTGCCCATCGACGGGACGCGGACCGTTGGCAGAGCCACCGGATTGCCGCGCCAGATCGGAGAGCCAGCATCTTGATGCCAGACTCACAACACCATCGCCCACCGCCGAACGGGCGGTCAGGATTTCAAGCTCTCCTTGGAACAACTCGCGCAATCGCGCTGCGAAGTTGGCCACTACACGTGTCGCCGCAGCGGCTTGTGGGTCGAGTGGATAGACCAACGCGGCGAGCCGCGGCTTGGCATGCCACGAGCGACCACTGGTCAGCAACAGGGGTGCGGGACAGGTCTGCGCGAAGCGAAGGTCGGAGCGAAGGAACCCACCCTCTCCAGCCAATTCGCCGTGGGCAGGTCGCACGACCAGATCCGGCCTACGCTCAGATATCAGCTGTACGAGTGACTGACGCTGCGACCGAGCTCCAACCACTTCGCAGGTCACGATGAGGTCCAGATCACCGACTGATGCACACAGCGAATCCAAATAACTCTTCGCACTCGGTGAATCGTCGGGTCGCTCACCACGGGTTGACAGTGGAAACATCGACCAATCACTTTCCACCAGCACGAGCTCCAGTCGTCCTTTGAAATGGCGAGCGAGCACTACCGCTCTGTTCAATGCTCGATGTACGGGTTCCCCGCACTCGACGACCAACATGATTGACGCTATGGTCTCCACCGGAGTTATGATCAGTCCGCAGCTATCTATTACATATGCGATGGTTTACCTAAAACGCTGTGGGATATACCTATGAAAGATTATGTCGCATCGAGCCCCGAGCTCCAGGCCGTGCTGGATGCCAGCGTCGACAGCGTCCTGATCATCAACGCCAAAGGCATCATCGAGCAGTTCAATCGTTCTGCGGAGCGGATGTTTGGCTACACCGCCGCCGAGGTTCTCGGGCGCAACGTCAGCATCCTGATGACCGGTGGCGATGCGGGCCAGCATGACAGTCATCTGCAGCGATACATGAGCACGGGGATCGCGCATGTCATTGGCATCGGACGCGAAGTCGATGCCCGCCGCCGCGATGGCAGCGTCTTCCCCTGCTTCCTGTCCGTCGGCCGAATATCCGATGGCGGCCCGCCGCGATTCGTCGGTTTCCTGCAAGACATCACCGTACGACGCCAAACCATCGCCGCCCTGCAAAGCGAACGTGACCGCGCCAACCGCTACCTCGAAGCGGCGCAGACCATACTCGTCGCGCTCAGTCCAAACGGAGAAGTCACGCTGATCAACCGCAAGGGCTGCGAGGTGCTGGGTTACGACGAGCACACGCTACTTGGCCAGGACTGGTTCAGCACCGTGGTGGCGCCTGAGGTGCGATCGCTCGCGGCCGCAGAGTTCGACAAACTGCTGCAGGAGAGCCACGCCCACGCGCATCACTTTGAATACGACGTCCTGACGCACTCCGGCAGCCGACGACAGATCGTATGGCGCTGCGCGGCCTTTCGCGGCGCAGGCGGCCAGGTGACCGGCATCCTGTGTTCAGGCGACGATGTCACCGACAGCCGCCGCGCCGAACAGGAGGCCCGCGAGTCGCGTGAGCGTCTGACGCATGTCTCGCGATTGGCCACCATGGGCGAGATGGCAACCGGCATCTCGCATGAACTGAACCAGCCGCTGGCGGCCATTGCCAGCTTCGCCGACGCGGCCAAACGATTTCTGCAGATGGGCGCAACCGGCCAAAGCGAAGTGCAAGAGGCACTGGAAAATATTTCTGAGCAGGCCCTGCGTGCCGGCGAGATCATCCGGCGCCTGCGCGAGCTGGTTCGCAATCGTCAGACGCGTCGCGAAGAGAGCAACATCAACGAGGTGATCGAGGAG
Source organism: uncultured Steroidobacteraceae bacterium (assembly GCA_964345055.1). Classification (GTDB taxonomy): domain Bacteria; phylum Pseudomonadota; class Gammaproteobacteria; order Steroidobacterales; family Steroidobacteraceae; genus FEN-1191. The sequence continues at coordinate 2,123 of CAYFPW010000054.1, forward strand.
CTGGCGTTGCTGGCACGTGCCGACGCCCGCGCCAGCGATGTGCGCATCATACTCGAGCCCGGTGCCGACCTGCCCCAAGCCTGGATCGACCGGATCCAGATCCAGCAGGTGCTGCTGAATCTGGTGCGTAATGCCATTGAGGCGCTATCGGGCGAGGCTGACGAGCGCCGTGAGATCCGCATTACCACCCGTCGCGGCGAGGCCGGCGATATCGAGATCCGGGTCACCGACCGAGGCCCCGGAGTGGCACCAGACATGCTGCAGAACCTGTTCACGCCATTCGCCACCAACAAATCGAATGGCACGGGCCTGGGATTGGCCATCAGCCGCACCATCATCCAGTCACACAAGGGCTCACTCACCTATCGCCAGCAGAATCCCTGCGGCGCCTGCTTTGTCATCCAACTGCCCACCAATGAGGAAAACGGTAAATGACAGCAACTCCACCCATTGTTTATGTGGTCGACGACGACGATGCCGTGCGCAGCGCGTTGAAGCTACAGATCAAGTCAATCGGACTTGCGGTCGAGGGATACGCCTCGGCGCCCGATTTCCTCGCCCACTTCGATAGCCAGCGCTCCAGCTGCCTGGTGCTCGATGTACGCATGCCCAGCATGAGCGGGCTGGAATTGCAGCAGGAGCTGAACCAGCGCGGAGCGATTATCCCGGTGATTTTCATCACTGGTCATGGTGATATACCGATGGCGGTCGATGCCATGCAGCACGGCGCCTTCGACTTTCTGCAGAAGCCGTTCCGCGACCAGGATCTGATTGACCGGATCCAGCGAGCGCTGGCTCGCGATGCCACCAATCGTCAGCAACTGCAACAGGGCGATCGAATCCGCGATCACCTGTCCTCACTGACACCGCGCGAGCAGGAGGTTCTGAATCTTCTGGTCAGCGGCAAGCAGAACAAGGTGATGGCTGCCGAGCTGGGTGTCAGCCAGAGGACGGTGGAAATCCACCGCGCCCGGGTCATGGAAAAAATGGAGGCCAACTCGGTGGCACAGCTGGTGCGCATGGTCATCGAGCAGCAGGCCACGCGTCCTCAGGCTAGCTGAGCGTATCGCTTAGCGCAGAGTCCCGCCCCGCCGTGAATGCCGGCGGGTAGGCTCGATCAATGGTGAGCGTTGCCGCCGCCTGCGGCAGCCGTCGCGACGCTCAGCCGCGACAAGTAATCCGACACGCCGGTGAAATCCTCGCGCTGGAAACGACGCAGCAAGAGGACATGATCATTCGCGAAGTTGGGCCGCCGGTCATCGACGGCTTCGTAAAGCTGGCGTCTGAGGTATTCATAGCGCTGCCCGGCCAGACGCGGAACCGCCTTGGCCGCATTACCTTCCCCCCTCGCTCCGTGGCAGACGGCGCACAGCCGGCCGAAAACCTCCGCCCCATGCGCGGCATCCACGCCGTCCCCGTGGGCTGCGTCAGCCTTAAACGGGAGCGCAGCGGCGAATGACGTCACATCAGCAATGTCCTGAGTCTTCACAAGGCTGTGGCTATTGGCGATCACTTCCATGCGCGGATCCCAGCGACGTGCATAGCGATAGTCGACCAGCTGTTTGATCAGCACGCTGCGATACTGCCCGGCGATGCCCGGAACGCTACCATCGGCAGACCCGCCGCCGTCCGAGGCGTGACAGGCCGCACAGCGCTCAAACAACTCTCCGCCATGCATGACATCGGGCCTGAGTGCCGTGATGCGCTCGCGCAGCTGCTGCGCGGTTTCAGCGCCGTTAGCCGGCAACACACCGAGCAGTATTGCGGTCAGAGCCAGGCCAACAAGCGGATTGATCTGCATTGCCGACGAGGATACCCAGCGCTGCCGGGTGCGGCATTCGTACTGTACGCAAACAGGGAGTGGGAAATGGTGGGCCGTGTAGGGATCGAACCTACGACCAAGAGATTAAGAGTCTCCTGCTCTACCAGCTGAGCTAACGGCCCTTGTTTTGCAGACAGATTACCATGATCACGCACCCACTCCGGAGAGTGGGGTGGACGACGGGACTCGAACCCGCGACGGCCGGAATCACAATCCGGGACTCTACCAGCTGAGCTACGTCCACCGTCGTAAACCATGGCGCGCCCGGCAGGAGTCGAACCTGCGACCACCGGCTTAGAAGGCCGGTGCTCTATCCAACTGAGCTACGGGCGCAGCGAATGAGCCATCTGTATCAGGTTGGTCGGGGCAGCAGGATTTGAACCTGCGACCCTCTGCTCCCAAAGCAGATGCGCTACCAGACTGCGCCATGCCCCGGCCGGTCGCCCCCGCCGCGTCCACCACGCTGCGGGGGCGCGCATCATACGGGTTGGCAAGGCAGACACGCAACCCAGCATGCGACAATAGTTTCTTTGGCACAGGGATCCGAGGGGCCATGAGCGCACAACTGATCGACGGCAAGGCGATTGCAGAGGGTATCAAGCGCGAAGTACGGGCTGGCACCGATGCGCTAGCAGCCCGTGGAGCACGGCGCCCGGGACTGGCTGTGGTCATGGTCGGCGATTCGGCAGCGTCTCAGGTTTACGTGCGCAACAAGCGGCGCTCCTGCGAGGAGGCGGGCATCCTCTCCAGCGCCTATGACCTGCCGGAGACGACGCCGGAGTCCGAACTGCTGGCGCTGATCGCGACACTGAATGCCGATCCGGCCATCGACGGCATTCTCGTGCAGCTGCCACTGCCCGCCCACATCCGCTCGCGCCAGATCATCGAAGCCATTGATCCCACCAAGGACGTCGACGGCTTCCACCCTTACAACCTCGGTCGGCTAGCCCAACGCGAGCCCCTGCTGCGCCCCTGCACACCCTACGGTGTGATGAAGATGCTGCAGGCCGCGGGCATCGACCCGGCCGGGATGGACGCGGTGATCGTCGGCCAGTCGAACATCGTGGGCCGCCCGATGTCTCTGGAGTTGGCAATAGCAGGGGCCACCGTGACCACTTGTCATAGCCGCACGCGCGACCTGCCCACGCACATCGCTCGCGCCGATCTCGTCGTGGCTGCGATCGGCAAACCCAACTTCGTGCGCGGTGAATGGATCAAGCCTGGCGCCGTGGTCATCGACGTGGGCATCAATCGGCTGGCGGACGGCAAGCTGTGCGGCGACGTAGAATTTGCCGCTGCGCGTACTCGCGCCGGCTGGATCACACCGGTTCCAGGCGGTGCCGGACCGATGACGGTAGCCATGCTGATGCAGAACACGCTGGAGGCTTACGGCAGGCATTGACCTGCATGGGCTCCAATGGCGCCCTCCGGCGCCTGCAGGTACCATCGGCGGATTAAAAGGCTTCGCAAGGCTCTCCGTAAAACATGGCTGCCAACGAAAAGCTCCAGTTCCCCCTGGTCGATTCGAGCTACGACAACGCGGAGATCCTCTCCTGCATCTCCACACTGCTGAGCGGACAGCTGACGATGGGCGCGCAGGTGCGACGCTTCGAGCAGGAATTTGCGCGGCATTGCGCCGCACCTCACGCGGTGATGGTCAACTCCGGCTCGTCGGCAAACCTGCTGGCGATGAGTGCGCTGACCAATCCGTTGCGCAGCAAACACCTGAAGCGCGGCGACAAGGTCGGCGTGCCTGCCGTCTGCTGGTCGACCTCCGTCTGGCCCATCGTGCAGACCGGGCTGGTGCCGGTGCTGATCGACGTCGACCCGCTCACGCTGAACATGTCGGTGGCCGCACTGAAGGCCACCCTGAAGCAGCACGAACTCAAAGCACTGATGATGGTACACGTCCTGGGCAATTCCACGGAGATGGGCGAACTGCTGGCCATCGCCGCCGAAGAGGATCTGCTGCTGGTCGAGGACACCTGCGAATCACTCGGCACCACCTACGAGAGCCGAGCGCTGGGATCGATCGGCACCTTTGGCACCTTCAGCTTCTACTTCTCGCATCACATGACGACCATCGAGGGCGGCATGGTACTGGCGCGCTCAGAAGAAGACTACGACCTGCTCAAGTGCCTGCGCGCCCATGGGTGGAGCCGCGAACAGAGTAACCGTGAGGCCCTGGAGCGGGACAACAGTCATATCGATCCGCGCTTCCTGTTCGTCAACGTCGGCTACAACCTGCGGCCGATGGAAATTCAGGCGGCGTTCGGCCTCGAGCAGTTGCGCCGTCTGGACACGATGAATGCTCATCGTCGCAGCAATGTGGCGCGCATCCGCGCGGCTTTTGCCGCCCATGAGCGTTGGCGCGGTCAGCTGCACTTCCCGACCGCAACGCGCGGCCTGGATCCATGCTGGTTTGGATTCCCCTTCCTGGTCGATGAGTCGGTGCAACTGGATCACCGCGGTTTCACGCGCGCCCTGCTCGATCAAGGCGTGGATACCCGACCCATCGTTTCGGGCAACATGGCACTGCAGCCCGCACTCAAACACTTTGACATCGACATCAGCATGGGCCCGTTCCAGGGCGCCCAGCGGGTCCATGACCGCGGCCTGTTCATCGGCTGCCATGCCAAACCGGTTGCGCAGAGCGTCATCGACGGGCTGGTCGAACTCATTCTGCGCAGCCTGGAAGAGCACTCGCGATGAAGCAGGCGCCCTTCGAGCGCCCCGCCTTCCTACCCGAACTCCATGATCTCGGCGCCCTGCGAGGCGAGCAAGTGGCGCTGACGGGGCACCGCGGTGTTCTCGGTGGGCTACTGGCAGAGCGGCTCCAAGCGGGTGGAGTTAGCGTCGCGACCTTCGGCGGCGACATCAATGACGCCGACGCCCTACTCGACTGGTGCAGCACTCTGCACTGCCGACACCTCTTCCATTTTGCGGCCTGTGTTCCGGTGACCCAGGTCGAAGCCGATCCGCTTCAGGCCTACCAGACCAATGTAATTGGCACCTTCAACCTGTGTCGCGCCATGATCAGGACTCAACCGGACTGCTGGTTCTTCCAGTGTTCCACCAGCCATGTCTATCAGCCCACGAGCCGACCCGAGGCGCTGACAGAGAGCGCTGCGACCGTGCCGGCCACCTATTACGGCGTCACCAAGCTCGCGGCGGAAAGATTGGTAAGTGATCTGCTGGGCAAATTGGGCAGGCCTTGGTGCGCGGGCCGCGTATTCAGCTATTCGCATGCGCGGCAGCAGCCCCCGTATCTGGTGCCCAGCCTGCGCGAACGCATCGCCGCACTGGAAGACGGCGCAACATTGAGCGTGCGAAACCCCTCGTCGGTGCGTGACATCCTCGATGCTCGCGATGTCGTCGATACGATCCTCCAGCTGGCGCTGGCACGGGCTACGGGCATCATCAACATCGGCAGTGGCAGCGGCTGGACGGTACGCGAACTGGCCGAGGCGATTGCACGGCAGAGTGGTCGACGCCTCACCGTTGTCGGCGAGGATCTCGACCCGCCGGCGGCACTGATCGCCGACACTACCCTGCTCCGCCGCCATCTGGCAGGACTGCACACATGAGCGCACCCGCCGTCTCCATCGTGATTCCGACCTTCAATCGCGCCAACCTCGTGCGTCGCGCTATCGACACAGCGCTCTCGCAGACCGTACCGGTCGAGGTGGTGCTGTGTGACCACGGAAGCACCGATGCGACCCCCGAAGTGGCCGCGAGTTATGGCGCTCGCATCCGCTATGTGCGGCGCGAAGAGGATCATGGTCCCATCGCCTGCTGGCGCGACGGCATCGAGCACGCGCAGGGCGAGTTCGTGCATATCAACTACGATGATGACTGGATCGACGCCGACTACGTCGCCCGGACATTGCCGCTGATGCGCCCTGACATCGCTTTTGTCTACACGCGGGTGCTACAGCATGCGCCCGGCGAAGAACACGGCCGACTGCTGCTACGTCATCCTCCCGGCATTCAACCGGTGCGCAGAATCGTGCAGCACCTGCTGCGGGAGGAGCTGACCATCAGCCCCGGCTGCGCATTGTTCCGTCGTTCAGATCTGCTCAAAAATCTGCTCACCGAAGTACCGGGAGCAAACGGGATCTACGGCAAGAACTCGGGCGTAGGAGAGGATCTGCTGCTGTTCCTGCTGACGACACTCGACTATCCGTCTTATGCGCATCTGCCCGTGCCACTGTCACACTTCCTCGCCCACCCGACCAGCATTACGACTCAGGCCGATCAGAGCGGCAAGATGAAAGCGCTGGTGGCTGCCTATGCACTCGCGAAGCAGTACTACCTGAAGCAGCCACGAAGTCTCCCGCCGGCTGGCGCGATCGGTGGTTGGCTGGCCCGCCGTCTCTGGAAACTCGCCGGCAGGCGTGCTGCCACCGGCAGCAAAGGCTGACCATCGAACTATCGGCAGACAGCCACGTGCCAAGATTCATCCTCCTCGATCACTCTCTGCGCGACACGGGCGGCCACCATTACCCGTACGCGGTCAGCGTGCTGCAGGCTGCGGAGGCGGCAGGGTTCGCCCCGGCTCTGGGGACGCATCGCGACTTCAGTGCAGCCACCGGGTTACCGCCGCACTGGCTATTGCATGCCCTATTTCCCGCCGTGTCCTACTCGCGGCACACGCTGGACACTCAGGCGCGTCAATCGCCGCACAGCCTGCTGGACCGTCTCACTGGCCCCCTGCTGGCGCGGTGGCAGCATAGACAGCGTCGCCGGCATATCGAGCGCTTTGCCCAAGCCTGTGCCGAGTTCTTCCGACG
>CAYFPW010000055.1:0-8692 GCA_964345055.1 uncultured Steroidobacteraceae bacterium
AGGCCTTGACGCCGGTCTGCTGCAGGATGATGTCCACGCCGACCTGATTGTCGGTTGCCGGACCGGTGACGAGACACGGATCGACATGGAAGCGTTCACGCAGCAGCTTAACGCCGCCCCACGCGGCCACCGGGTCGTTGGCCGAGAGCACCACGCCGGTGAGCGCCTTGCGGATGTCTTCGCAGTCGAGGATGGCATCAACACCATAGGTGCCGAGCAGACCGTCGCCCAGCTCAAAGACGATCACGTCTGGCTTGCCCGCTGACAGCTCTGTCAGCATGGTGCGTGTGAGTGCCGGGCCGGTGCGCTGCGTGGTCGTGATCACGCCCAGATCAGTGAAGATCGTAGTCTTGCGCGCCCCGGCATCTTCGAAGGCCATGATGTCTCGCCGCAGCGAAACGCCCGTGGCTTTGAAGGCATCGACGACGAGGCCGCGATGGCGCATGCGCGAGATGATGGCCGCGGCAGCAGCGGTCTTACCCGCTTCCATGCAGGTGCCAGCCAGCGCGATGACGGGCACACCATGCGTGTCGAGCGGTGCATTGAAATCCAGTTGCCGGTAGCCGGCGCGTGCCGGTACGCCGATGCGTTCGCCCAGATACGGGAAGTTCAGTACCACGCCCAGTACGCGGCAGTCGAAGGGCTTGCCCTTGTCCGGGTTGGCGGAGTCGCAAATACCGAGCACGCCGCCGATATTCAGCATCTGGATCACATCGCCGGGCTTGATCGACTTGGGCACGTGACCCGAGTAGCCGAACAGCGCTTTGCGCGTTCCTAGTGCACCGACCACGATGTCACCCTTGACTACTTTGGCCATGCGGCCGCTGGTCAGTTCGAGAGTGTTGTACGTGGATTTGTCGGTGAGGATTTCCACCACGACGACCACGCCTTCCTCGGCCGGGATTTCATCCGCGATGCGCAGCTCGTGTGCCAGTCCGCAGGCCTGCGTGATGGACGCGATCTTGTCGACGACGACGGTTCTCATTTCTTTGCCTGCTCCGCGGCCTTCTGGCCGGCGCGATGGTGGAATACGCCGGTCAGGGCGACGATCTTGGAGAAGCCGAGCGCATCGGTGGGCGACCATTCGCCAACCGCTTCGCCGTACACGCCCTTGGAGGCATTCATCAGCGAGTAGGGCGACTCCACGCCTTCGATGAACAGCGAGCCGGGGCGGAAGAGCACATGCACCGTGCCCGTGACGCGACTCTGTGATGACAGCAACAGCGCTTCGATATCGCGACACACGGGATCAAGCAGCTGGCCTTCATGCACCCAGTCGCCATACGGGCCGGCCACCATCTCCTTGATGCGTTGCTGGCGGCCGGTCATCACCAGCTTTTCCAGTTCGCGATGGGCGGTCAGTAGTGTTTCAGCTGCCGGTGCTTCGAAGGCCACGCGGCCCTTGGTGCCGATGATGGTGTCGCCGAGGTGGATGCCGCGACCGATGCCGAACGGACCGGCCAGTGACTCCAGCGCCTCGATGACTTCGACGGGGCTCATGGCCTTGCCGTCGAGTCCAACCGGACGACCCTCGTTGAAATCGATGCTGTGCCGCTCGGACGTACGCGGCTTCGTGAACGCGTCCTTGGAGAGCACCCAAGCGCTTTCCGGGATGCTGCCCTTTGAAGTGAGCGTCTCGGTACCACCGATGGTGACGCCCCACAGGCCGCGGTTGATCGAATAGGCAGCGCCGAACGGCGGCACCGGCAGCTTGCGCGACTGCAGGAATTCCAGCTCTTCTTGGCGCTTGAAGGCCTGATCACGCACGGGGGCAATGATCTCGAGTTCCGGTGCCAGCGTGCGCAGCGCGACCTCGAAACGCACCTGATCGTTGCCGGCCGCGGTGCAGCCGTGCGCGATCGACTGGGTGCCGAGCTTGCGCGCCATCAGCGCGATCTGCTGGGCCTGCATGACTCGCTCGGCACCGACGCACAGCGGATACAGCTGGCCGCGGCGCACGTTGCCCATGACCAGGAAGCGCAGCACCTGCTCGAAGTAGTCGGCGCGCGCATCGATCTGGTGGTGCTCTATGGCGCCGAGCGCCAGGGCGCGTTCGCGCAGAGTCTTCGCGGCGTCGGCGTCGATGCCGCCGGTATCCACCGTCACGGTGATGATCGGTCGGCGATAGTTCTCGGCCAGCCAGGGCACCAGGAACGAGGTGTCCAGTCCGCCCGAGTAAGCCAGAACGATCGGTGTTGCGCCCGTGTTGTTTGCGTTAGCCATGATTGCCTAGATCCTAAACAGTGACTGCAGGCGCGCCAGCAGACGGCGCTGCGCGCGCGCATCCGTGGTCGCGATGAAAATGGTGTCGTCGCCGGAGATCGTGCCCACGGCCTCAGGCCACTGGGCCTTGTCGATGGCCACCGCCACGCTCTGCGCAGCGCCGATCGTGGTTCTCACCACCACCAGAGTGGGGCCGGCCAGCTTCAGTTCGCGCACGAACTGCGCAATGACGCTGAAATCGCCCTGGGTCCGCACCGAATCCTCAGGCGGCGGTAGGTAGCGGCCGCTGGCCTTGAGCACGCCGAGCTCGCGCAGGTCGCGACTGATCGAGGACTGTGTGACCTCGAAGCCACTCTTGCGCAGCAGCTGCGTCAGCTCTGCCTGTCGGCGCACTTCGCCGGCGCGCAGTAGCCGCAGGATTGCGTCGCGCCGTTCGTGCTGGTGGTGTTCGCCGTGGCTTTGCATAAATTCTCAATAATGATGCATAAAAATGCAGATGCCGTCAAGTTCGGCGGGTAAAACCGCTCTGGCGCCCCTTGCCCCCGGGGCGGGGGCGCTCCAGACTGTTCCCATGCCTTTCACTCTGGCTCACCCGGCGGCCGTCCTGCCCCTCGTGTCGCTCCTGCAGCGCCGGCTGGGGCGTGGAGGCGTGCTGTCGGCGCTGATCGTTGGCAGCATGGTGCCGGACATAGCCTTCCTGCTGCCCATCGGCGTCACGCGTGCCCAGTCGCATAGTTTCGCGGGGCTGCTGTGGTGTTGCCTGCCGCTGGGGCTGATCGTTTACCTACTATTCCACTGGCTGCTGAAGGCGCCGCTCATCGACCTGCTGCCGCATGATTCATATTCGCGCCTGCACCCCTATGCCCGGACGGACACAGCGGTCAGCGCTCGGCTGATACCCGTCATCCTGCTGTGCATCGGGGTCGGGGCCCTGACGCATCTTGCGTGGGATAGCTTTACCCACCGTGACAGCATGATCGTGAGCAGCCTGCCGTGGTTGCGCCTGCGACTGTTCAGCGGCGGCGGCTTCTGGGTCTATGTCTACACGGCCCTGCAGTGGATCTGCAGTCTGCTCGGCATGGCGGCACTCGCGCTGTGGGGTCGACGCTGGATCGCAGCGACGCCGCAGTCGGCGGCTTTACCCGCATCGCCGTTATCAGTGCGCCAGCGGTGGGGCGTGGTTTTGTTCGTGCTGGGCGTTGCCGCAGTGATGGCCATCATGGCGGTCTGGCCGCATCTGCTCGGCGATAGTCGACGGCTTTCCTCGCAGGAGCTCGTCAATATCACGCTGCTGGGATGGATTTCCGGCTTCGGAGTCGGACTGGCTGTGTGGGCGATCCTCTGGCGTATGCTGCCGCTGCGCCGTCACCCCTAGACCTGATCACTTCTTGATCGTGTACACCAGATCCGCGCTGCGGGCCTGACCGGCTTCCGTGCGCAGCGTCCATTTGTCGTTGATGGTGTAGGTCATCTTAATGGTGTTGATCGCTTCGGCCAGACCAATGCCATAGCTGATGTACAGCCGCGGCGATAGATAGCGCCCCAGCACCAGCGCGGTATCGTTCTGCAAGTTCTGTTCGACACTGATGTCGGTGCCCAGACGGTTGCCGAATTGCTGCGCGAGAATGGCGCTTCCCTGCAGCAGCATGTTGGCGCTGGCGGCATTGGTGCGGGCTGTCGCGCTCGTGCCGCCGCCCTGCACCGTGTCGAGCGTGCCACCGGCCAGCAGCAGCGATACGATCTGTGATTGCGGAATGGTTGGGTCGGCGAAGAAGTTGACGCTGGGCGTTGCCAGTGAGCCGCGTACGTTGACGCCGGCAGTGACGTCCGGGAACTGCTTCACCGCGCGCAGATCGACGCCCGGATCGCCGAGCGAACTGTTCTTGAACAACAGTCGGCCGCGGGTGATGTCGAGCTTGCGGCCGTAGGCGGTGTACTTGCCTTCCTCGACATTCAACTCGCCGCTGCCGCGGCTGAAGCCGGTCTCATCGCTGATGACGGTGATGTTGCCACTGAGTCGGCCCTGAAGGCCGGAGGTGTTGATCGTGACGCGTTCACCCAGCTTGAGAGTCACGTTGGTGTAGACCGGAGTGCGTTCCGCGCGCGTGTTTTCTCGGCGATTGATGAGTACTTCATCGCCCGAGGGGCGTACTGCCGAGGCGAGTGTGTCCGGTCGCTCGAGTCGTGCGTAAGGTAATTCGATATTGCCGGAGACATCGATACGGCGTCCCGCAATTCGCAGGTCGACGTCCGGCGAGGCATAAATCCTGGCCTCCGGGATGTTGACGATGAGCAGGCTTTCGCCGCTCAGATGGAGGTTGCCGTAGGGCTGCCTGTCCTGCCAGCGCAGATTGCCGCTGAACTGCGCGCGCCCATCAATGCCCGCCGTGGCGCTGCCTTGCAGACTCAGGCCGTTGTCGCGCAGCTGTGCATCGACGTTCAGATTGCGGAGGGCCAGGTTGACCTGATAGGCACCGATCATGGCGTCACGGACGTGCAGATCGCCGCTGATCTGGGGTTGGGCCAGTGTGCCATCGAGTTTGAGACTGGCTGTTACATGGCCGGTGGCGCGGTCGATTTCCGGAATGTAGGAGTCGAGCAGGTCGAGCGCATTGGATTCTAGCTGCAGGTTCCCGGCCAGCAGCCAGTCCTGCCAACTCTCACTGGTTGTCTGCGCGGTGGCCTGCCCGCTGATCTTTCCGGCTTCGCCCGCGTTCAATTCGGCCGTGCCGCGGAGTCCGCGAGCATCGAGGTCCAGACTTACGTCGCCGCTGCCTAGGCTGAAAGTTTCGATGCGACCACTGTCGAGGCGATGGCGGATCGCGGCCGCGCTCAGCTTTGCACGGAGCCTGCCGAGCCAGACATCATTGGGCGCAGCGGTGGCACCGGCTTCGAAGCCGAGCGTGCCATCGAACTCCGTGGTGTCGGCCAGTCCTGCAGTCAGCGAGCGCATCGGCAGGTTCTCAGCGTTGATGCTCACGGCGCGCGCTCCGCCCCGGTTGCTGGCCTGACCGCACAGGCGTGATTGCGTGCCATGCAGGCATAGCCGGTCGAGCACTTGATCGGTGGCCGTGACATGCAAATGCGTCGGTGTATCGAGCATCAGCTGTAGCTCACCGCCGTCCTCGGCACGAATGTCAGTGATGGACCAGTCCCAGGCCTCATTGATCAGCCCGGCATTACCACCGGCGCGCAGGTGAAGTTGCGGAGCGTCGAGTTGGAAAGCGATGCGATGCGCAGCGGTTGTGCCGGTACTGCTGAACTGCACGCTGTCAGCCGCGCGTTGTCCATAGCGCAGCGCGCGGATCTGGATCTGCGCATCGGCGCGCCCGCGTTCCTGCGGGCTGAAATCCAGCTTCGTAGCGAGTGAACCGATTGTCAGCGCGTCCCAGGTGATGCCGCTGCCGCTGGCGTCAATCACCATGGTGGGTAGCTGTCCTGGGTTTTCACGCACCGAGCCGCGTGCGCGCAGCTGGCCGCGCGCCCCGTCGTGCAGCAGTGCGAGGTCGCTGGCGTCGATGTCGAAACGCAGGTCGGTACGCGTGCCGATGCGACCGTCGACGTTAAGGTGTGTGCTACCCAACTGCAGACGCACGTCCGACAGCAGCCAGTCCTGTCCAGAGCGTTCGAGCTGGGCCTGGCCGCCCGCTCGCTGCCCGCGCACCAGACCGCTGACATCGCGTATCCGTGCCAGCAGCGCGCCGCGTTGAGAAAACCCACTGCCCTGCGCCTCGAAGCGGAAGTTTAGCAACCCGGGCACGGTCGGACGCAGCTTCTCAAGCGACAGTCCGTGCATCTGGCCCGACATCTTCCACGATGCGCTTTGCCAGCGGGTTTCTGCCTGTAATGTGGCTTTGCCGCCCCAGATGTTCAGTTCGGCTTTGTCGACAGTGATCCGGTCATGATTGAGTCGCCCGTTTGCGTTGAGCTGCAGCTCGGGCAGGTTGAGCACGCGCAATGCGCCACTGGCGTGCACTGAGTAGGGCCACTGCCCGTACAGGTGATATTCGCCGTTGGTGCTGTGCACCGGCGCAGTCTTGTCGGCCAGCGGCCAACGGAAGCTCTTCCAGTTTCCCTGCAGATCGAGCCGGGGGCCGCCGGCGGCAACGCCGATCGTGCCACTGGCCTCGAGTTGTGCGCCTGAGGGCTGATGCAGCAGCTCGAGCGTATGCAGCATAAGAGTTCGATCCGCGAAGTGACCGCCGAATTTCACTGCCAATGGACCGGCCTTCAGGCCCGGTGGTGTCAGTTGTCCATCGGCGTGCAAGCCATCGTGATCGCCGGACACTTGCAGTGATCCGGTGATGACGCCGAGTGCGTTGCCTGCATTCCAGGCACGCAGATCGAGCTGCCGCAGCTGCGCCTGAACCAGCCAGTTCCAGCCCGTGCCAGTCAGGTCATGCGCGGCACCATCGAACGTTGCTGCCAGCGGTTGTGTGAGCGCACCGCGGATTGCCAGACGCTTCAGGTCGCCGTCGAAAGATGCATTGGCCAGCCAGCCCGGTTGTCCGGCAGGGTTGGCTGCCAGGCGCAACGAGCCGCTCAGCCCGATGGGCGCGGCAGCCTTGACCATGCCATCGGCTTGCAGCTGCAGGCCGCCGTATTCGAGCTTGCCGGAGTACACGCGGATGGATTTATTGCGGACCAAGCCAGAGGCCTGCAGATTCGCTGCATCCAGCCGATAGCCGTTGGTGGCGATCAGGGTTCCCTGCGCGACGTGGATGCCAGCCACATCGATGACCAGCGGTCCGCGCAGAAAGTGTGGCTGCCAGTCGGACTTATCATCCGGATTGGGCAGCACATGGATGAGCAGTCGCGCAACCTTTGCCCCGGGCTTGACGCGGATATCCAGGGCGAACAGATGCAGGGTCGAAACACCGGCCTCGACGTCTGCGGCTTCAATGTGTACGCGACGATGGTCGAGCACGAATCGGTCGACGTGCAGACCGCCAGCCAAGGTGCCGCGCGCCCCTTCGAAGCTCATCGTCACCGGCCCGATGGGCCGCGAGAGTTTGGTCGTCAGGAACTGCAGGCCCGCCTCTGTCCAGCCGAGCCAGTAGAGCGTCGCCAGCGACGCCGTCAGCAAGGCGACGAGGGCGATCCAGCTGGAGTGCAGGAGGCGACGCATGGGTGACTACTTTACTGAGCGCGGTGAAATGTTCACGTGTAACCGCGGACCGGGCAGCTTGTCATAGCCCGGCGCACGTACCGCCTGCGCGACGTCGAGACCCAGCGTGATACCAGGCAGCAGCCAACGGATACCGAGGCCGGTAGACCATGCCAGCGGATCCTGAAAACGGTTGAGTGCGTTGCCGAAATCGACGAATGTGGCCAATGCAATGCCGTGCGAGATGTCGCGTTGTACTTCCAGCGTTCCGGTGATGAGGTGGCGACCACCGATACGCTGCTGCTGGCCGGTAGACGAGAGCGTCACGGGAGAAAGCTCATCGAAGCCGAAGCCGCGGACACTGCGATCGCCGCCGGCAAAGAAGCGGTACTGGCCAGGAATTGCGCCGTCGGAACGAATGGCGGTGGAGCCAAGCTGTCCGCGCATCAGCAGATGCCAGAGCGGACGGATGTCCAGCTGCCGCTCGGACTGTATGTCGATGCGCAGGAAATTACTTTTCGCACCCAGCGCTGTGTGCGATCCAAGCAGCTCGATATACATCGCCCGCGTGAGCAGATCTTCTCCCAGATAGCCTTCGGGGACCGAGGCATAAGTGATCCCCGGTACGATGAGATCGACAGTCTGTCGACCATTGACCGTGTCGCGCGTGGTGGTGTGCGCAGCGGCCACGGACAGCGCACGCTGCCAGCGTCCCAGAACCTGCGTGATGCCGGGCGTCAGCGAGACGGTGGAGGTCCGAACACTGCTGCTGACCCGCTCGTCGCTGGCAGTGAGGTTTAGCGTGATGCGCTCGCGCGCCGGGTCGCGGAACGGGATCGTGTAGAGCGTATTGAAAGTCTGTTCCTGCTCTGAGGCCTGCAGACGCATCTGCAGGCGATGTCCAAGCGAATTGACGCGCGGGTTGTACCAGCTGACGGTGCCGCGTACGCCCGTATCGGTGCCGTAGCCGGCTGCGATTGGGAAGGTGCGGTGTGCCGGATCGGCGCTGATTTGCATCGGGACGATATGCGTCGCGGTGTCGCGTTCATCGGGCAACACTGAGACATTGGAAAAGTACTGGCTGTCATCAAGCGCAAATTGGGTACGCAGCCAAGCATTGGCGTCGTAGGGCTCGCCCTCCTGATAGCGTAGGAAGCGGCGCAGTTCATCGTCGCGGATCACGTTCTGCTTGATGGTGGTGGCGCCGAAGCGGTAACGCTCACCGGTCTCGATGGACAGATAAATGCTGGCTCTGTGTGCCTCGGCGTCAACCTGCAGTTCACTGCGGGTCAGGCGTGCATCCAGATAGCCATAGGTGGCTGCTGCAGCCTGCAGACCACGCTTGATCTGTTCATAGAGCGG
>CAYFPW010000056.1:0-8672 GCA_964345055.1 uncultured Steroidobacteraceae bacterium
TGTATGCGTAGCATCATCCGCGGCCGCGCCGTCGTGGCCGATGCCTGGCGCTATGTTGGTGAGGCCGGTGAGGGTCCTGAGGTGCTGTCGCTGGACTCATTCCTGGCCTCGGCAGCCGGCGCTTCGCCTGTGGCCGGTGCCGCCGTGATACTGCAACCCACCGATGAGCCTGACAAACTCGTTCCTTATCTTGCGCAGCTGGCGCTGGTTGTGATCGATTTTCCGAAGGTTGGCGAGGGTCGCGGCTTCAGTCAGGCGCAATTGCTGCGCCAGCGCTGCGGTTATCGTGGGGAATTGCGTGCGCGCGGTGCACTCAAGCGTGATCAGTTATTCTTTTTGGCTCGCTGCGGATTCGACAGCTTTGATCTCGATCCCACTGAAGACCTGGCCGCTTCCCTGGCTGCGTTCAGTACCTTCACTGCCGCCTATCAGCGCGCCGTCGATGGCGCGCTCTCGCTGCAGTCACGCTGACAGACTCACACCGCCGGCCACTTCAGCCGACGCGCAGCTCGCAGATGGCCTCAGCCAGCCGATCAACCTGATCCTCGGTATGGCTTGCGGCAAAGAATCCGACCTCGAAGGCGCTGGGTGACAGGTAGAAGCCGCGTTCGAGCAGCGGATGGTAGAGGCGGGTGAAGCAGCTGCCTGCATCAGCCGGGAACGCCGCCGGTGTGCGCAGTGGCAGCGCCGGAGCACCCTGATCGCTGAGACAGAACCAGAAGATCGATTCGCAACGTTGCAGCGAGAGTCCGCGCGCGTTGCGCAGACCGCGCTCCAGTCGCTGACCCAGTGCATCCAGCCGGGCATACAGCGAGCCGTCCGCCAGCTGTTGCAGTGCTGCGAGTCCGGCACGCATCGCCAACGGATTGGCGCTCAATGTGCCGGCCTGATAGACGGGGCCTGCAGGCGCCACCAACTCCATTAGGTCGCGCCGACCGCCGTAGGCACCCACCGGGAAACCGCCGCCGATGATCTTGCCGTAGGTCACCAGATCGGGGCGCAGGCCGCAGCGGCCGGCATAGCCCTGGAAGCCGATGCGGAAGCCCGAGATGACCTCGTCGAAGATCACCAGTGCGCCGGCGGCGCGGGCCTCGCGCACCACAGCCTGCAGGAAGGCATCACGCTGCGGCAGCAGTCCGTAGTTAGCTGGCAAGGGTTCGATGATGACCGCGGCGATATCCGCGCCGCGCCGTGCGAAGACGTCGGCGAGTGCGGCCTCGTCATCCAGTGGTGTCACCAGCGTGCTGGCTATCACGTCGCTGGCCAGACCGGCGCTGTCGGGTACCGGCGCTTCCGCCAGACCCGAACCGGAGCGCAGCAGCATGCTGTCGACATGCCCGTGATAGCAGCCCTCGAACTTGAGGATGCAATTGCGGCCCGTGGCCGCGCGCGCCACACGCAACGCGGACATCACGGCCTCGGTGCCAGAGTTCACGAAGCGCAGGCTTTCCACCCAGGGAATGCGCGCTGAGATGAACTCGGCCAGCTCGAGGCTGTAGGGTTCAGCCGTTCCAAAGCTCCAGCCATCGACCAGTGCCGCGCTCGCCGCGGCGGCCACAGCCGGATGAGTATGACCAAGAATCAGCGGCCCGAAGGCCAGGCAGAAATCGACGTAAGCGCGGCCATCCACATCGGTGATCGTGGCGCCCTGAGCGCTGCGCATGAAGCGCGGTGTGCCGCCGACGCCACGGAAGCCGCGTACCGGCGAATGCACGCCACCCGGAGCAACCGAGCGTGCGCGGGCAAAGAGTTCATCTGAGTGCGACATCAGCCCTCCAGCCAGGCGCGCGCCGAACGGGCGCCGTAGGTGATGATCATCGAAGCGCCGGCGCGCCGGAACGCCGTCAGGATCTCGCGGTGTAATGCTGCGCGCGGTGCCATGCCGGCAGCCGCCAGCGATTCCAGCGCGGCATATTCGCCGCTCACCTGATAAACCGCCCAGGGCTGCTTGAATTCGCGCGAGAGGTCACGCAGCAGGTCGAGGTAGGGGAGGCCGGGCTTCACCATCAGGATGTCCGCGCCCTCATCGACATCGCGCTGGGTGCACAGCCACGCTTCACCGGCGCGTGCCGGGTCGAGCTGGTAGCTGGCGCGATCCTTCAGCTTCACGGCGCCACTGGGCGCGGAATCAGCGGCCACGCGGAAGGGGCCGTAGAGCGTCGAGTGGAATTTCACCGCGTAACTCATCAGCACGGTGCGTTCGCAGCCGTTGCCATCCAGCGCCTGACGGATGGCCGCGATGCGCCCGTCCATCATGTCGCTGGGTGCCACGCAGTCGGCGCCAGCCTGCGCATAGTGCAGCGCCAGGTGCGCCAGCTCGCGGACGCTGGCGCTGTTATCAACATGGTCGCCTTCAAGGTTCAGTACGCCGCAGTGGCCGTGTGGAGTGTATGAGCACATACAGACGTCCACGCCCAGCCAGATGTCCTTGCCGAAGCGCTTTTTCAGGGCCTCGATCTGGCTGCAGGTAAAGCGCGCATCCACATCGTGCTCGGCGCGCGACGCGGGCACGCCGAAGAGCAGGAACTTGCTGACACCGGCGCGCAGATCGCTTTCCACCCGGTGCAGCAGCGAGTCAGGGGTTTCCTGGAACACGCCGGTGAGGCCGGGCACTGCCTGGGGTTCGCGACCGGCTTCGGTGACGAAACAGGGCTGTATCAGTTGCTCGACGGATACGGACACCTCGCGCGTCATGGCGCGAATGTGTGGATCCTGACGCAGCCGGCGCAGGTTGATCGTACTCATGCGCACATTGTGCCCGAGACGGGCCCGAACGCGGTCACCAGAGTGTCACGTTATGCGCCAAAAGCATAAGATCGCCCGCGACAATGCACGCCATGTCTGAATCCAACCCGGCAGCCGCCACGGCTGCATCCACCCCGCTGACTGCGGCACTCCAGACCAGGGCCGATGCCAGCGTTGCCCTGCTGCGGGATGCCGTGAGGCAGTTCGGCAAAGTTGTCTACGCCAGCAGTTTGGGTGCCGAGGCGATGGTGCTGACCGACCTGTTGTGGACTCATGTGCCGGGTGTCGACATCGTCACCATCGATACCGGCCGGCTGCCGGACGAAACGCTGGCGCTGATTGCGCAGCTGGAGGCGCGGTACAACCGTCGCATCCAGGTGTTTTTCCCACAGGCAGCGGCCGTCGAGCAGTACGTGCGCCTGAACGGCATCAACGGTTTCTACGAGAGTCTGGCGCAGCGTCAGGATTGCTGCGCGGTGCGCAAGATGGAGCCGTTCAATCGCGCCGTGGCCGGCTATCCGGCCTGGATCACGGGCGTGCGGCGCGAGCAGTCTGCGGCGCGCGCAACGAATCAGCCGCTGCAGCTCGATCCGCGCAATGGCATGCACAAGGTCAGTCCGCTGCTGGACTGGACCGAGGCGGAGATCTGGGAATACATCCGCGCTCGGCAACTGCCTTACAACCCACTGCACGATCGCGGCTATCCAAGCATTGGTTGTGCACCGTGCACGCGCGCCGTGCAGCCCGGTGAGGATCACCGCGCCGGCCGCTGGTGGTGGGAGCAGGCGGCTACCCGCGAATGCGGCCTGCAGCCGCGTCTGCCTACGGGCCAGCATGGATCAGCTCCCGGTATTTCTTGACCTGCGCGGTCGCCGCGTTGTCGTCATTGGCGGCGGCGAGGTGGCGGCGCGCAAGGTGCGAATGCTGCAACGGGCTGCGGCGGATGTGCTGGTCGTGGCACCCGAGCTGCATGCGGAGCTCGCCGACGAGGCGAGCCATGGCCGCATTCAGCATCGTGCCGGCCTCTTCCATGCGACGGACCTCGATGCGGCATGGCTGGTGGTTGCGGCCACCGGTGATGCCGAGGTGAACCGCGCCATATCCAAGGCAGCGGCCGAGCGTCGCATCTTCGTCAACGCCGTCGACGACAGCGCTGCGTGCAGCCTGCTGATGCCGGCCATCGTCGATCGCTCGCCGTTGGTGATGGCGGTGGGCACGGGTGGTGGCGCGCCGGTGCTGGCGCGTCGGACGCGCGCGCAACTCGAAGCGCTCTTTCCGAACAGTCTGAGTGCGCTGGCTGCCGCCGCGACGCGCTGGCGGGAACGGGCCCGCAGCGTATTGCCTGATACCGATCGCCGCCGCCGTTTCTGGGATCGCTTCTACTCCGGGGCGGCGGCGCTTCCGGTGACGGCCGAAGGTCTCGATCGACATATCGAGCGCGCGTTGGACGCCGCAGCGGCGGCTGCGCGTGCCGGTGGCGAGGACCTTCGCGGTGAAGTCTGGCTGATCGGTGCCGGTCCCGGCGATCCCGATCTGCTGACACTGCGCGCACTGCAGCTGCTGCAGGAGTGCGATGTTGTGCTTTATGACCGGCTTGTCAGCGATGCAGTGCTCGAGCGGGTGCGGCGCGATGCGGAGCGCATCTTCGTCGGCAAAGAATATGGATCTCATCGCGCGACGCAGACGTACATCCATGAGCTGATGCTGGAGCACGCCCGTCGCGGTCGCCGCGTGGCACGACTGAAGGGCGGTGATCCGATGGTGTTCGCGCGCGGTGGCGAGGAATTGGCCGTGCTGGCGGCCGCCGGTATTCCGGTCACGGTGGTGCCGGGCGTCACGGCAGCGCTGGGCGCTGCGGCCGCAGCCGGTATTCCGCTTACCCACCGCGGCATATCGCAGGCCGTTACCTTTGTTACCGCGATGGGCGAGGCTGCTGCAGCGCTGGATTGGCGCGCGCTGGCCGCGCCGCTGCAGACCGCGGTTTTCTATATGGGCATGACGCAGTTGCCGCAGATCATTGCAAGGCTGCGTGCCCACGGTGCGCCGGGCGGACGCGCAGCGGCCATTGTTGAGAGTGCGACACTGGCCGAAGAGCGTCTGGTCACCGGTACGCTCGATGACATCGTCGAGCGCTCAGTGCAGGCGCAGGTGCGCGCACCGGCACTGCTGATCGTCGGTGATGTGGTGCTGCAGGCAGCGGGCGCGCCGCGGCATCAGCCGGTAGAATCGCGCGCCGGAGAGCAGGAAGCCGAATGATGAAGAACGCGAATGATTTCCTTGATGCCATCGGCCGTACGCCGCTGATCCGCCTGCGGCGTGTCAGCGAGGAGACCGGTTGCGAGATATGGGGCAAAGCCGAATTCATGAACCCTGGCGGTTCCGTGAAGGATCGTGCTGCGCGCGCCATCGTGCTTGATGCCGAGAACCGCGGTGTGCTGCCGCCTGGTGGCACAGTGGTTGAGGGTACGGCCGGCAACACTGGCATCGGCCTGGCACATGTCTGCAACGCGCGCGGCTACCGCTGTGTGATTGTCATGCCCGACAACCAGTCGCCGGAAAAGTACGCGCTGATCGAAGCGCTCGGTGCGGAAGTCCGGCGTATCAAGGCTGTTCCGTACAGCGATCCGAACCACTACCAGAAAGTGGCAGGCCGACTGGCAACGGAATTGCCCGATGCCGTGTGGGCCAACCAATTCGACAACGTGGCCAACCGGCGCGCACACGTCGATTCCACAGGTCCTGAGATCTGGGAGCAGACCGAGGGGCGTATCGATGCCTTCGTCGCGGCCAGCGGTACGGGTGGAACTCTGGCGGGCGTGTCGGAATATCTGAAATCACGTTCGGCGCGCGTACGCACCGTATTGGCAGATCCGCCGGGCAGTGCGCTCTACGAGTACATCCGCAATGGCGCGCTCAAGGCCACCGGGAGCGGCTCGATCACCGAAGGCATCGGTATTGGGCGCGTGACCGCCAACATGCAGGATGCGCCGGTGGATGACGCGGTGCATGTCGAGGACTCGGAGACGGTGGCCATGGTCTACCGCCTGTTGCGCGAGGAAGGGCTGTTCGTCAGTAGCACCAGCGGCATCAATGTCGCGGCCGCAGTTCGCGTTGCGCTGCAGATGGGGCCGGGGCACACCATCGTCACCGTGTTGTGCGACAACGGCAGCAAGTACCTGTCGCGTCTGTTCAACAAGACCTGGCTCAAAGAAAAGGATCTGTACCGCCACGCCTTCCCGGGTGCGGCGGATTAGCATCCGCTCAGCCCAGCCAGCCGGTTTCCTTAAAAAGCCGCAGCGAGCTGCTGAGAATCACCAAGATGCCCACGCCGATCGCCAGACGGCGCTTGGGCAGATTGGCCGTCAGGCGTGCTGCCAGCGGCGAGGCGATCAATGCGCCGATCACCAGTCCGACGGCGGCGCGCGAGAGATTTTCGAAGCCTAACTTATGGACCAGGGTCATCGAGACGACGACGGCCACGAAGGTTTCAGCCACATTGCCAACGCCCACCGCGAGGCGGGGTGCCAGTCCTGAAGCCACTAGATTGCTGGTTGCCAGCGGTCCCCACACTCCGGCCACGGCTTCGAGGAAGCCGGCAGCAATGCCGATGATCCCGATGCGCGGCAGCGTGATGCGCAGCCGTTCCACGTGCGACGCCTTCCAGATGATGTAGATGCCGACACCGATCAGGTAGACGCTGATGAACGGACCAATGTAGCGGCTGCTGTCGCTCTTCAGCAGCAGGTTTGACCCGACGAGTGCGCCGGCGATGCCGCCGATGGTCAGTATGACCAGCGAGCGCCAGTCCACGTTTTTGTAGGCCAGATGCGAGACCGTGCTGGCGGTGCCGGTGAGGATCTTGGCCGTATTGACCGTGGCACTGACCACCACCCGCGGTAGCCCAATGAGGGTCAGCACTGTTGAGCTGATCACGCCAAAGCCCATGCCGAGCGCCCCGTCGCACAGCTGTGCACCAAAGCCGATGACGATGAACATCAGCGTATTCCAGTCGATCAGTGCAGAGACGGAGGGCATGCCGGAGGTCCTGGGAGCAATGACGGTGCGTCATGCTACAGCGCCCCTGTGACAGAGTGCTGGCATGAGTTCATGCGCGCGGTTGTTGTGCCTTGAGCGGGATCGGGCGGCACTTTACAATTCTTGGCCGATCTGGGCCTTCCCGGACCGGGCCTGGGCGAACCTACACTGACGCAAAAGGGTCAGCTGACAGTTGGCCTTGCATTGCTCGCACAAGCCCCGCAGACAACACTTACGGAAAGCAAAGATCATGAAGGAATTCCTGTCGCGACTGATACGCAACAAGCTCGCGTGGCTCATCGCACTCGTACTGGTCGGCGGCGGGATCTGGTATTTCGGGTTCAAGAGCAGCGCCACGGGTCCGGTGACGTATGAGACCCAGGCGGTCGAGCGCGGCAACCTCGAGACATCGGTCGCTTCTTCCGGCACCGTCACCCCGCTGATCACGGTGGTCGTGGGTTCGGAGGTTTCCGGCAAGCTCACGGACGTGTTCGTGGACTTCAACGCCAAGGTCACCAAGGGCCAGTTGCTGGCGCAGGTGGATCCCTCGACGTTCAAGAGCAAACTGGAGTCGGCTCAGGCTGACCTGATCGTGCAGCAGGCCACTGTGGGTTCCCGCGAGGTCGATGTCAGCAACTCGCAGGTGATCGTCGATCAGTCCAAGCGTGACTTCGACCGCGCCATGGCCCTCTACGAAAAGGGTCTGAATTCGGCCAACGACCTTGAGAAGGCCCGCAATGCGCAGGAGCAGGCACAGAACAATCTCAAGATCGCCAAGGCGAACCTGAACAACGCCCGTTCGCTGGTCACCAAGATGCAGGCTGCGCTGAACCAGGCCAAGCTGGATCTGGCCCGCACGCAGATCCGTGCTCCGGTCGATGGCGTCGTCGTCAACCGTAAAGTCGATCCGGGTCAGACCGTGC
This sequence comes from uncultured Steroidobacteraceae bacterium, assembly GCA_964345055.1. Taxonomy (GTDB): domain Bacteria; phylum Pseudomonadota; class Gammaproteobacteria; order Steroidobacterales; family Steroidobacteraceae; genus FEN-1191. The sequence continues at coordinate 7,704 of CAYFPW010000056.1, forward strand.
AGGCGTCGATGCAGGCGCCTGAGCTGTTCCAGGTGGCTCAGGATCTATCGCGGATCAAGATCGAGACCAAGGTCGACGAAGCGGACATCGGCTCCATCAAGGAGGGTGCGCGCGCTACGTTCACCGTGGATGCCTATCCCGAGCGCACGTTCACCGGTGTCGTGGCGCAGGTGCGCATCAATGGCACGGCGGTACAGAACGTCGTGACTTATTCGTGCATGGTGCAGGCGGACAACCCTGGCCTGGTGCTGCTGCCGGGCATGACCGCCAACGTGAAGATTCTCACCTCGGAGCGCCAGAACGTACTGCGTGTGGCCAGTGCGGCCCTGCGTTTCCGGCCGGCGAGTGCGGGTGCCGCGATGCCGTCGGCGGGCGCGACCCGCGGGACGGCTGATGGCGGCGGCGATGGCAGCGGCAGCGGCATGGGGACGGCGACGGGCGGAGGTAATCGCGGTGGCGGTACCGCCGGCGGTGGTGGTACACGCACCCGTGGAGGTGGCAGCGGTCGCCAGCTGGTGGCCATGTCACCTGAGGTCATGAAGGAACTCGGCCTGACCGAGGAGCAACAGGCCAAGGTCGAGGCCGCGATGAAGGAAGTGGCACAACGCCAGTCCGGCCAGAGTGCGGCCGCCGGTGCAAGCAATCCGCTGGGGGGTGGCACGCCTAATTTCCGCGCCATGGCTGGCGCCAATCCAGCGGCAGAAGCCGCCCTGATGCGCACGCGGATCATGAACGCCCTCGGCAACATCCTGACTACGGAGCAGATGCAAAAATATGCGGCGCTGGGCAGCGCCACGGCAGTGCGCCCGGGCACCGTCTATGTGCTTGGACCCAGTGGCGAGCCGGTGGCGAAGTCTGTGCGCGTCGGGCTGGCGACTGACAGCCAGACCGAAGTGATCTCGGGTCTCGACGAGGGCGAGAAGGTCATCGTCCGCTCGCGTACGGAGTCGAAGTAATGGAGGGTGATGC
>CAYFPW010000057.1:0-6907 GCA_964345055.1 uncultured Steroidobacteraceae bacterium
TCGCTGTCGGCGCACGGGGTGATGTGGTGGGCCAGGGCATGAGCAAGGGCATGGCTTATATCTACCGCGGTTCAGCCACCGGCATCGCCACCACCCCAAGCATGGTGTTGCAGGGCGATCAGGCCAAGAGTGAATACGGTCGTACCATGACCGCCGGCGATATCAACGGTGATGGCTACGCCGATCTCATCGTTGGAGCGCATGGCACAAATGAAGGGGCCGGCACCCATCAGGGCAAGATCTTCATTTACTTCGGCAGCTCCAAGGGTATCAGTGCCACGCCTTCGCAGACACTGATCGGTGAGCACGGCGGTGACGAGTTCGGTCGTACCTTCGACGTCGTCGATATGGATGGCGACGGCATCAAAGATCTGCTGGTGGGAGCATCCGGCCACACCGGCCAACTCACCAGTCAGGGGAAGATTTATATCTACCGCGGTACGCCCAAGGGTGTGGATCCGAAGCCCTGGTTCACACGTGCCGGCGACAATGCCAACGATGAATTCGGGCGATCGCTGGCTGGCGCTGATATCAATGGTGATGGCCATTTGGATCTGATCGTCGGCATGCCCGGCCTGACCGGTGCGGGCAAGGGTGCGCGCGTCACCGTGCCCGGCAGCCTGTACACTTTCTTCGGCAGCGCCAAGGGGTTGTCATCCACACCGAGCTTCAAGACCTCTGCGGCGATCGTTGGCGCGCATCTCGGTGAAGGCCTCGCAGCGGTTGGCGATGCCAACGGGGACGGTTATGCCGATATCGCCATCGGTGAGCGTGACTATTCCTGCGAGGGCGTCGTTGCCGGGAAAATCATTCTGTATCTCGGTGGCCCCAAGGGCTTCTCCACAGATCGCACCTGGAGCATGGTGGGTCGTGGCGTGACAGGTCTGGGTCGCTCCGTGGCGCGTGGGGCTGACCTCAATGGCGATGGCTTCGCCGACTTTATGACCTCGGCACCGTCCGGCACCGGCAAAGATGGCGCCGGCGTCTACGTGTTTCTGGGCGGAGCACAGGGCTGGGGAAATCCATTGCTGCTCTCGTCGGACACCGGTTCACTGGGCAGCAGCATGTTCATGGCCGGAGACATCAACGGCGATGGTGCACCGGACGTCGTGGTCGGCGCAGCCGGCGGCGGACCCAACAAGGAAGGCATGGTACGGGTGTACTACGGCACCATCAAATCGCCGGCGAGGACACCGGCAAGGAAATGATGACCATGGAATGCAGGGCGTGCTTTCGGCGTATTTTGATATGCCTCAGCCTGGTCATGCTGATCGGCCAGGCCCGCGCCCACCATTCCTTCTACGGCACCTTCGATACGAGCAAGAAGACTGAAGTCACCGGTGTCGTGACCGAGTTTCACTTCTTCAATCCGCATGTCAGTGTTTACTTCGACGTGACCAACTCCGATGGATCGGTCACGCGCTGGATGAGCGAGGGCAATGCCGCCTCCAACTACACCCGCCTGGGCTGGACTCCAGCAACGCTGAAAAAAGGCGATGTAGTGCGGATCAGCGGCGATGCAACGCGCGACGGTTCGCCGATGGTCACTCTGGGAAAACTCGAACTTCTGGATGGCAGGGATCGAAGCGTCGTGCGCGTATTGACCGAGCCGCAGCGCGGCACACAACCTGCCGTCGCACAGCGCGCAGCGGTGCAGTCACTGTCACCGCGACTCAGTGACGGCCGTCCGAATCTCTCTGGCACCTGGACCGAGGCTGACCACCAACGCTTTCCGGGGCCTGCAGTGCCTTACAACGACGCTGGCCGAGCCCTACAGGCATCCGCCCGGATTGCCGATGATCCGCAGATCTTCTGTGAGCCGCCGGGTCTCGTTCGTCAGGTTGCCTCGACTCCGCATGCCATTCGCATCACGCAGCAAGCGGATCGTGTGGTGATCGACTACGAAGAATACGGTGGCCGACGCGAGATCCCGCTGGTTGCCAAAGGCGTGGCACCGGCGGCGTCCGGAAAAAGTCATCTGGGCACTTCTGTTGCGCACTACGACGGAGATGCCCTTGTGATTGAAACCACGGGCGTGCTCGGGAGCTGGATCAGCCCGCACGGTGATCAGTTCAGCGATCAGACCACAACCGCGGAGACCTATCGTCGCAGTGACGATCCACAGTCAGGCCCGATGCTGTCCATGGCCTTCGTGGCCAATGATCCGGTGTACCTACGATCAGCGTTTACCTTCAACAAGACCCGACGTTACGCCGTGGATTACCAATTTATCCCCAACGAATGTCGGGCCCCGCTGCGGAGCCGCAACAGCAATTGATCAGTGCGGCTTCAGGTCGTAGCTGAAGGCAACCGATCCATGCTTGTGCTCGGGCTTGTCGTCCTGCGGCAGCCAAGACCATACGTAGTCGACCTTGGCATTCTGTGGCGAGACTGTGACACGCAGGTGCCCCGACGCGCCCAGATAATCGCCTGAGGTGTAGAACTTGCGGAAGTCCGTCTGCTCCTTGCCGTTGTTCGGATTGGCCGGGTTCGGTACTTCCTGATAAACGACGCCGTCCTTGGCCTGACGCACGAAGATGTGATCATGGCCTTGGAAGAATGCGGACACGTTGTACTTCACCATCATCTGATGGATGGGCAATTCCCAGCCAGGCCGCTTCTTGTCGAACTCCCAGCCGCCCTGCGCATTGCGGCCACCCCACTCGTACAGATCGGCCATCTCGACGCCACCGCGGCCGGTACCCAGAACATGGTGCGAGAAAATGAATTTGTACTTCGCTTTGCTCTGCTGCAACGTGCGCTGCAACCAGCGGTACTGTGCCTCACCCAGTGTGATCAGCCACTGGTCACGACCATTCTCACCTTCGGCCTCGTCACGCTGGGCAGCGTTGCCTCTGGCTTGTGCGCCCGCCTGGCCTCCGGTCTGAGTCGTGGCGCGCGCAGCAGCCTTCACACCGGAATCCGCCTGAAACTCCGGACCGATCGGAATGCTGGAATGCCAGTATGGATCGATGACGATAAACAGCGCATCGCCCCACGTCCATGCATAGTAGTCACGCAGCAATCCGATAAAGTCGATCCGCTCCTCATCGCCGGTGTAGAAGCCATCCGGAGCGGGCTGGGAGAAGTAGCGGTTGCGTGCACTACCCGCCCACACCGCCGGATTGTCCGGGGTGCCGTCGAGCAGATGGCGCTGGCCCTGCTCGTGACTGCCATTGACGAGGAAGATTGGCGTGGAAGCACCGGCAGTGCCCATGTAGTTGCGCTGATTGATGTAGACCTGATTGACCTTCTCAGCCGTGAGCGGCCAGTTCATGCCGCGATCAATGCTGAAATCGTCGCCGAGACTGATGAAGAAGTCCGGGTTGTCCTGACGCACATTGGCCATGGTGCGTGCATACAGATCGGCAGTAAACATCCGTCCGTCGCGCTCGGGATGCGAGTCGGCCTGAATGGCGAAGACAAATGTGCTGCCCGCTGGCCGGGCTGTGTGAAAGCGATATTCATCGCTGGCCTGGTATTCACCGCTTCCACCCTCGCGATAGCGCAGGCGGTAGAAATAAGCCGTGTTCGCCGCCAGTTTGCCCACCTCGATCTGCAACGGCACCTTGGCAGCACTCTTCAGGACGGTGGTTTTGCCGGAATACTTCCCCGGCGCAGTGCCATATTCGACGTATGCCTCGAGCGCCGTCGGCGCGAGCACGTTGATGGCGATCGAATGATCAGTGGGTCGGCTCAGCACCTGAGTCAGCGACGAAACCGTGGTGCCAACCGTGCTGGCGTCCGGCTGCCACTGCGCGCCAGACAGACTGGCCCACAGGCCCGCCCCCGCCACGAAGGCGCCAGCCAGTCGCCACTTGGTAATTGAACTCAGTTGCATCGCCCCGCCCTCCGGTCAACTTGTTTCGAGCCGGCGCAAGCTACCGCTGGCTGATGCCTCTGTCCATGTCGCAGCCCTGTTCTTTACATTAGTTTGCCCACGGCTAACCTTTGCCGAAGGTTTCCACCGCACGACGGACTTCCTCGAACGTCGTCAGCCGGCCGTGGATGGGCACCACCCGGTCGACGTCGAGCTGCAGACGCTGCACCGCGTCGTAGAAATGCACCAAATTCGGCATGCTTCCTGGCACATCGCCCGGCGTGGCCGGCGGCGTCCAGGAATCGGCTTCGATCAGCAACCGCTCGCGCGGCAGGTAGACCATCAGCATGCCAACGTTATGCATATTGCCGGCGTAGTGATAAATGTCGATTTCGCGACTGCCGTCAGTAATAACACGGTTGCCCGTGACACCCTCGAAGACAGCCGTCTTGCCGGACAGCGCCAAACGATCTGGGGCAATGGTCCGGGACGCGCGCCAGGCGTTTTCATAAAACGCGATATTGGATTGATGTGTGATGATCACAGCGCCCTCGGCGGCATAGGTCCGTAATCCGCCGGAGTGATCGAAGTGATGATGCGTATTGATCACCCTGCGGATCGGCTTGCCGGGAATCGCCCGCTTGACCGCATCGATGACCGCGAGCGATCGCGCCTCGTTTTCTGGCGCTTCGACTACCACCACCTGGTCATTCAATTCGATGGCCACTGATTTCACCAGCCCCGGGAATATCCACACGCCATCGGCAATTTTTTCGCCCTGCAGTGCAGTGGCGCTCGGTGTGGCCTGACGGATGCTCTGCGGCACTTCGATGGTCACGGGCAAGTTTGGCTTGACCTCAAGCACAGAGAGATCAAGCGTCGGATAGCCGCCGTTGCGCTGGACGATGTGCGAGGGGAAGCGGATGCCGCTGAAATCGCGGTAATCACTGAAGACGGCCTCGAGTCTGGTATCGCCCAACATCGGGCTGCCGAAAGAGGTCTCAATGCGTTCGACCAGACCCTGGGCGTTGATGACCCCCTCGAGTCGGATCTTGTTGGGTGTCAAAAAGGAGATGATGGTCTTCTTCGATGTACCCATATCGAGCGACCGCGCCGTGGCGCCACCCGGAGCGGCCAGTGCCGCCTTGACGAATCCCTGCGGCGTGAGCCAGATCTGTGTCAGACGACCGTCGACGGCCGAGCGGAAGTCGCGCTCGGGCGACGCTGGCACCGCATTCGTACCAACGAGATCCCAGGCAACGTTGCCGCTGGCCATCCAAACCTGACGCAACTCGCCGACCAACGGCTGGAAGCCACCTCCGAGCGGCGGGCTCTGCGCCTGCAGCCGTCGGCGCTCATCGCGCATGGCGGGCACTGAAAAATCCATGGTCATGGTCAGCGACGGCACCGCAAAGCGTGGCCATTGCGACATGGCGTCGTAGGGCTGACCGAAGATGTAGTCTGACCCGCGACCGGAAAATTCCAGCGTCCGGAGGTTGGCCGTACCGAGCGCACGGGCTGCCGCATCGAGGATGGAGCGCGCGTCCTGGGCGCGCGCCGCCGATGCAGCCAACGCAAACATCGCGACAAGGGAAACACACAGCTTTTTCATGCGGTCGAGCCTCTTCCAGATGGGATCGGGGGAATGCGTGCCGCTGCGATTATGGCTGCGATCGGGATGGCGGCCAACAGCGTGACGCTATTGCGATAAGATCCGCACCGCGACAGCCGGTCAATGCGCTGGATAGCGGAGGAGAATGCATGATGTTCAGAGTCGTGGGATTGTTTTGCATCGCCGCAGCACTGCTGTGTGCCAACGGAGTGGAAGCGCAGACGCCTGACAAGCCGGATACCTATATCGCGATCGACCAGTGCAAGGCCGTCAAGCCACCGGACGGCGCCTATGAGGAATCGCACATGGAGTATCACTGCACGCTGCGATTCGCGTTGAGTGATGCGAGCAAGGGCAAAGCCTGTCTGCTAGTGACCACGACACCGACTCCTGCGGCTTCACTGCCCTGCCAGAGCAGGAATGAACAGCGCGCCGAAGAGCCCATCGTCTTTACCGTCGGTGCACCGCCCAAATCCGTGTATCAGCTGATGCAGAGTGGCAGTGTGCTCGGCGCCGTCACTGTACTCTGGGACGACGCGCACGAATGGCTGACCATCACCGGTAACTACGGCGGCAATTACAAAGCCACGTCGCCGTGCGCCGGAACTACCGGCGGATCCTGCTAGCAAGCCGCACAGCTCACTGCTGCCAGCGGATGCTGCGCGGATCGATCTGCGTGCCGTCCCGCCCCTCGTTGATGTAGACCACGCGGTCGGGTCAACGCAGATCGGTCATGAAGTAGCGTACGACGTGGGTGGACCAGCCCATCGCACCGCAGGGCGGATCCGGAACCTCATCCGCCGGCATTACCGCTTCAGAGCCTGCCGCAGGGCATCCGCCATCATCCCATTGCCGCGCGGTTCCGGCGCCCTGGCTGCCGGCCGGGGTGCGCGCTGATCGCGACCGCGGAGCGCATCACGCTGCTCATCCGGAGCACGACCGCGCGACGTGGCATCATCAAGACGCATCGTCAATGCAATGCGCTTGCGTGCCACATCCACCTCCAGCACCCTGACGGAGACCACATCGCCGGCCTTGACCACCTCATGCGGATCCTTCACGAAGCGATTCGAGAGCATCGAAATGTGGACCAATCCGTCCTGATGCACGCCCACATCGACGAAGGCACCAAAATTGGTGACGTTGGTCACCACACCCTCGAGCATCATGCCGGGCTGCAGATCCTTCAGATCCTCGATGCCGTCCTTGAATGCGGCGGTACGAAATTCAGGGCGCGGATCGCGACCGGGCTTCTCAAGCTCCTTGAGAATGTCACGGACTGTCGGCAGACCGAAGCGCTCATCCGTGTAGCGGGCCGGATCGAGCTTCGACAGCGAAGCCGAGTCACCCATCACTTCCTTCAGCGGGCGCTTCACATCGACGAGAATCTTCTCGATGACGCGATACGACTCAGGATGCACGGCCGAGGCGTCGAGCGGATTGTCACCATCGACGATGCGTAGAAAGCCCGCAGC
>CAYFPW010000057.1:7007-8632 GCA_964345055.1 uncultured Steroidobacteraceae bacterium
CCAACACCGATCGACTTCGGATCAATCTTGACCAATTCAGCCAGCGGATCCTGCAGGCGGCGAGCAATCGAAACCGCGCCACGCAGGCTCACATCGAGCGCGGGCAGCTCTTTCGAAGCAAGCTCCGATGCGGAATACACCGATGCGCCGGCTTCGGACACCACCACCTTGGTCAGGCGCTGTTCGGGACAGCGCTTCACCAGTTCGGCAGCGAGACGATCGGTCTCGCGCGATGCGGTGCCATTGCCGATGCCAATCAGCTGCACGCCGTGCTTGCGCACCAGCTGCGCGAGCGTGTGCAGCGCACCCTCTAGATCATTGCGGGGCGGAAACGGATAGACCGTCGCGGTATCGACTACCTTGCCCGTGCCATCCACGATCGCCACTTTCACACCGGTGCGGATGCCGGGATCCAGACCGAGTGTGACGCGCGCGCCGGCGGGCGCGGCGAGCAGCAGATCATGCAGGTTACGACCAAAGACGCGGATGGCCTCCGCCTCGGCTCGTTCGCGCAATGCCACGAACATCTCCGCCTCGAGCTGATACGCCAGCTTCACCATCCAGGTCCAGCGCACGGTCTCGCGTAACCAGCCATCCGCGGGACGACCCTGGTCGATGATGCGATGACGCGCGGCGATCTTGATCTCGCAGGAGTTGGGCCCACTGGCAATCGCGCCCTCGCCTGCGACGAGTTCCTCCGGCAGCTTCAGCGAGACGCGCAGCACCTCCTCCGTGCGACCGCGGAATAACGCCAGCGCACGGTGCGAGGGCACCTTCAGCAGTGGCTCGGAATAATCGAAATAGTCGCGAAACTTGGCACCGGCCTCTTCCTTGCCCTCGACCACCTTGGCCACGACCACGCCCTGTTCCTGTACGTGCGAGCGCAGCTGGCCTAGCAGCTCCGCATCTTCAGCAAAAGACTCCATCAGGATCTGGCGGGCCCCGTCGAGTGCCGCCTTCACATCGGCAACGCCCGGGTTGTCGAAATCGTCCTGCCTGAAGGGCTCGCGCAGGTATCGTGCGGCTTCCGTCGCGGGATCAAGGGTTGGATCTGCCAGCAGGGCCATGGCCAGGGGCTCGAGTCCGGCCTGACGCGCGATCTGCGCCTTGGTCCGCCGCTTGGGTTTGTACGGCAGATAGAGATCCTCCAGTCGCTGCTTGCTATCGGCGGCTTCGATGCTGGCACGCAACTCCGGCGTGAGCTTTTTCTGTTCATCGATGCTCAGCAGAATCGCGGCACGGCGCTCCTCGAGTTCGCGCAGATAAATCAGACGCTCGGCCAGCAGGCGCAGCTGCACATCATCGAGGCCGCCGGTCGCCTCCTTGCGGTAACGGGCAATGAAGGGCACGGTGGCCCCTTCGTCGAGCAGCGCTACGGTCGCGAGGACCTGTGTGGATTTGACGCCAAGTTCATTGGCGATTCGGACTTCGATCGGAGGCAGCATGCGTCGCGTCACCAGAGGAGAAAATCAGGACGCGAACTATGCAGACCGGGCGCTGCCTCAACAAGACTTGCGTTTAGGGGCGAGGACTGATCAGTCCTTGAAGAAGGGCTCCACCGCCCCCTTGTACTGCATGGTCAGCGGACGGCCGCGGCGATCCAGTGTCTTGCCAACGGTGGCACG
>CAYFPW010000058.1:0-8614 GCA_964345055.1 uncultured Steroidobacteraceae bacterium
AGGCTTTTATCAAGAAGGATCTGCAGGCTGCCCGCAAGTTTCTGGGTGATGAATATATCCAGCACAACACCAACAAGGGCGGGCCCGATGAGTTCCTCAAATTTGCCGCCAACCTGCATGCCACCTACCCGGCGCTGAACTCACGGATCATGCGCGCCATTGTCGAAGACGACATCGTCGTGCTGCATGTGTTCTCGAAGCGCACGCCCGATGAAAAGGGCAATGCCATCGTCGATTTCTTCCGTGTCCGGGGCGGCAAGGTGGTGGAGCACTGGGATGTGAAGCAGGTCATTCCGGACGCCATCGCCGATCCGGTGACTTTCTTCTAGCGCGCCCAATCCAGACAGAGCCCGGGCCAGGCGCCGCTTCACTGACGAAGCGCACGCCCGGGTTTTGCCGTCGTCTCGCTGTACGCTTCCAGCAGCCGTTTGAGAGCCGCCGCATCGGGATGGCGGGTCAGCGCTCGCTGAATCACGCGCAGCGACTCCGCTGGTTGGCCGAGGTCGTGCAGCGCAACCGCATAGGTGTAGACGACCTGCAGATTGTCCGGTTCGAGTCGCATGGCCTCGGCAAATGAGGCGAGCGTGGCATCTTTTTTACCCTGCCGGTATTGCAGCAGACCCAGAGCCAGGCGCGCCGCCGCCTTCCCATCCCGACCCGATGCAATCGCTGCCCGCAGTTCCCGCTCAGCACTCGCTTCATCGCCAAGCATGCGGTAAGTGTCCGCCAGCCCCAAATAGGCGCCGGTATAACCCCTGTCGAGCTTGATAGCGCCCTGATAGGCGGCAATGGCGCCGCTGGCGTCACGGCCGGCGGCAAGCACCTGCCCAAGAGTGCTGCGGGCTTCGGGTCGGTCACTGTTGAAGCGGAGCACATTCAGATATTCCTCCTTGGCGGCAGCAAAGGAGGGTTGCAGGCCGGGGGGCAGGCTGATGTCCGATTGCTGCGTCAGTCCTGTGACTGCGGCGATGCGCACAGCCCGCAGCGAATCGCCCAGTAATGCTTCCATCACATCGGCGTTTCCGGCCGCAGCCGGCGCTACGGCGGCGCGGACCAGCGGATCGGCATCGCGCGACGCGTTACGCAGGTCACCCGATTCCAGCGGGATGCCCGCGTCGGTCAGGCGCTGCAGGGCGCTGGCACGCACGATGGCGGGCTGGGCCGGATCACGGAATATGGCCAGCACGGCTTCCGCAGCCCCTGGTTTGCCATTCTGCAGATTGGCGAAGGCCGGGCCAAATGTCTGGAAGCTGGTGGCCCGCTGCGGATGCGCACGTGCGATGGCCTGTTCCGCCCAGGCTGCTGATCGATCGCGGTGGCAACCAGTGCATGCATTGGGAGCGCCGAGCGAAGCGGACAGCGCCGGCTGTGGAATGCGCAGGGAATGGTCATGCCGCTGATCGATCTGCATGTAAGTGTGCACCGGCATGTGACAGGCGGCGCAACGAGCGCCGGTCGAAGCCGTATCGTGCATGTGGTGCGTTGTGGCGGTATAGCGCGTTGCTTCATGGCATTGCAGGCACACCCCGTCACCCGGTACCCGAAGTTTCTGAGAGTGCGGATCATGGCAATCACTGCAGACCACGCCTGCGGAATGCATGCGACTCTGCAGGAACGAGGCAATGTTGTAGACCTCGTCGCGCATCTGCCCGTCTGGCCAGAACTGGCCTGGTTCGAGCAATGACATGTGGAAGCCTTGCGCCAAGGGATCTGCAGCCGTGACCGCATCGGTAAGCTGGGATCGCAGCGAATGGCACCGCGCGCAGATGTCGAGCTCGTGCCCATCGGCCTGCGGCCCGACCCGCCGAGGCTGCCCAGTTTTTTCATCTCGTGGCCAACTCGCTCCGCGTCGCTCGTGGAGGCTGACCAGCAGGCCGTTGGATTGTCCGGCTCCGGTGCGAGCACCCTGTTCCGCCCATGTAACGTGCCGGGATGCGGGCCCGTGACAAGCCTCGCAGCCAGCACCGAGTTCCGACCATGTGGTTTTGTAGGTATCTGTCGCAGTGTCGTAGTTCTTGCGGACGTTCGTCGCATGACAGTCCGCGCACATGTAGTTCCAATTGTGCTCGTGACCGCTCCAGTGCATCGGATCGCCGCTGCCCGGAACGCTGGCCGGATAAAGATCGAACCACCGCTGACCGCCGTTCGCGGCCGGTCGCGTGTCCCATGAAAGCCCTAATGCCTGCAATCGTCCGCCGCCCAGTTCGACCAGATACTGCTGGAGCGGAGCCACACCGAAAGTGTGCGTCACCTTAAATTCTTGAGGCTGGCCATTAGCATCGGTGGTGCGCACCAGGTATTGACCGTCACGACGGAAAAACGATGAAGTCACGCCGTGGCTGCGCACCGACTCGCCCGCGAAAGGCGCCAAGAGCGATTGCTCGTTGACCGGCTGCATCGCGACGCGATGCTGCGAGCTGTGCCAGGCTGCTGTCTGCTCGACATGGCAGGTGGCGCAGCGCTCACTGCCCACAAACTGTGCCTCCGGCGACTGGTTTGCAGCCGTGGCCGGTGCGTTGCGCCCACTGCAACCACTGCTTATCGTCGCGGTCAGTGCCAGCACGGGCAAGAGCAGGGCAGTCAGGTTCCAGACAGGAGCGCGTGGAACCGTATTCGATTGTTGGCGGGCACCAGTCGTATTGCTCATCATCAAGTTATCGCGAATTGATTGCGCCTGCTGCAAGAGCCCACGGTATCGGAGCGCCATCAGAACCTCGAGTAGGCGTCCATCATCAGACCGGTACCGCCGCTGGAGATATGCGCCACCACGGCGCTGCGACGATGCAGCTTGGTGACATTGCCGAGATCGATGGCAAATGCCAGCTCGACCTGCTGCCCCTTCCGCAAGCTCAACGATGGGGATCGAATGAAAACACCGTTTGCGCTCAGGTTGACCGCGCGGCATAGCCGACGCACGCCGCCCGGCAGGACGATGTAGACAGATGTCCTGGCGCGATGACGAGCATGCAGTCGGCGTTCCATGAGCCGACAGTATGACAGCGATCGGGCTTTTTCTTGCAAAAAGTAAACTTGAATAGGACCGACCGCCCTCAGGGAATGATGCGTACGGCCAAGGGGCAGTGATCTGAGAGAATCCGATGCGCAGCGTCCTCGTCTGACCAGACAATGCGCTCTACGGAATGGGGAACCTGCTGTCGGCGTAGCGATTCGCTGAGAAGAATGTAGTCGATGAAGCCGCTGTTTCTTTGGCCGCGAGCGCAGCTGCGGAAGTCCTCTGCTCCGGCGGCACTGTAAAGCTCAGGGGCGCGCTTGCTGCCAGTTGGATCGTAGAGGAGGTTTGTCTGTTTATTTCTGTCTTCCACGATCTTCTCCCGCAGGAGATCGCGATTGAAGTCGCCGAGCACGGCAAACCGATGACCAGCGCGTACCTGCGAGTCCACCCAGGCCTGTAGCGCAGGCAGCTGGCGCATAAGCTGTCTGCAAGACTGTGTAGCGGCGTCTAATGCTTGACGAGGGCAGCCGGATTTAAGGTGCACGCCCAGCAGGTAGAGCTCATGAGCGGTTCCCGGGTAGAGTACTAGCACCGCGCCTCGTCGGACCGAGTCGCCAAGCGACAGCTCCTGCAGGTCGGCAGCGCAGCGGAAGGGGATCCCACGCCGGATAGCGAAGCCATTATTCTGCAGAGCATTGCTGGATGTGAAGCAGAAATCATGGTCGCGGAAGAGCTGACGTGCTGCATCCGGACCGTCTGTTTCCTCCAGAGCGATGACGTCTGCATCCAGCTGAGCGGCATAGCGCCGAAGTGCCGCATAGTCGCTGGCACTACGCTCCATTTTACGCGCGACATCGCATGGGAACTGGCGCCGCGCTCGACGGCGCTCCTCGTCATTGCTCGTGCAATGGTCCCTCAGCGTGACGAAGGTATCCGGTGTCGTGAACCACTCGAGGTTCCAAGTCGCAAGCTTGATGCCCGCTCCCCCTGAGGCGACCGCTGCAGAGAAGACGGCTGCGGCCAGCGTCAGTAGTACTGCGGGTTGACGTCTCGGACCCATGGAACCTCCGCGTCAAAGCCTAGCTGCGAGGTACTGCGACGTCGGTCTGTGAAACAGCCGGTTATGCGTGGAAATAGCCGTTATTCCCGCCGCTCCAACCGTGCAATAGTCCCCGCTGGAGGTAAGCCATGGATGGCCACTCGCCCAAAGCGTTCGGCACTCGGTGTTGTGTCGGATTCACCCTGTCGGAGCTTCTGGTGAGCCTCGCCGTGCTTGCGGTGCTGGGTAGTCTGGCGCTGCCTGTTTACAAGGGAGCCTGGCTGCACACGCGACGCACCGAGGCACTGGCTGTGCTGCTGCGGCTCCAGTTGGCGCAGGAGAAGTTCTTTATCGGAAGTGGACGGTACGCCAGTGACCTGATGGAACTCTATGCTGCCAGCGGCACAACTGAAGCCATCCAGAGTTACCAGCTGTCCTTGACCAGTTCCGCAACCGACGCGTATTGGTTGGCAGCCGCCGCGCTTGGTGTGCAGTCCGCGGACCGGGCTGCCTGCCGAGTGCTGGCGGTCAACCAGCGGGGTGAGCGTTCACCGCCGGAAGCGTCCGGCTGCTGGCGGTGAACGGATCAGTCAGCAAACGCGAAATGGCCGCAGACCCTGATCCACGAAACGCAGTCGCTTGGCGGCGCTGCGGCGACGCCGCGCCAAGGCGCCGGCCGGAATGAATGGGGTGGAGCCTGGCAGGGCGCCGGGTCGGATCGACAGCGCGGAGTTGCCGCTGGCTGCACCCGCCTCATCGGTGCGCATCAACCCTAGCTTGTCCATGGTAATTTGCCTCGCAAATAGTTTGTAGTACGAACCTAATGTACTACAAACATTCGGCGCCGCTCATTACAGCTCTGTTACCCAGCTGCCGGTCGGGCAAATCGCGTTCAGCGGTTCAGGAAGGCGCGGATCTCGGCGTCGAAGCGCGGGATGTCGGCTAGAAAGGCATCGTGCCCTTCCAGCGAAGGCAGTCGCGCGAATCGCGTGTCGATCCCCGCGGCTGTCAATGCCTCGGCAACAGCTGCCTGTTCATGAATCGGGAAGAGCATGTCGCTTTCCACACCGATCACCAGCGCTTGCTCGAGCCGGGAGCTTTGCAGCGCTGCCGCGTAAGAGCCGCCATGCTCGGCAAGATCGAAGCGATCCATGGCGCGCGACAGGTACAGGTAGCAGTTCGGGTCGAACACCCGTATAAACCGCTCCGCCTGTGCCTCGAGGTAGCTCTCGACCGCAAAGCGGGGTGCGAAAGGACTGGCACGCAGCGCGTTGCCAGCGATTTCCTCTCGCCCAAAACGTTGCCGCCACTCCGTGGCCGAGCGATAGGTGATCGTGCCCAGCTTGCGTGCCAGGCGCATGCCATTGCGCGGCGGTTTATCGGTCGCGTAGTTCCCGCCCTGCCAATCCGGGTCGCGCAGAATGGCCTCGCGCTGCACTGAGCGCAATGCGAGTGCGAAAGGTGAGGCAGCCGGTGAGCCGGAGATGCTGATCAGCCTGCGTGCTCCGTGCGGGTGAAGCGCAGCGAAGGCTGTGACCACCATGCCGCCCAGCGATGCACCGACCACAGCAGAAAGTTGCTGAATACCTAGGGCACGTACTGCGGCGTAGCCCGCCGTGGCGATGTCCTCCACGGCAATTTCCGGAAACCCGAGTCCGAAGCGTTCGCCGGTGGCCGGATTGCGTGATGCGGGACCCGTCGATCCGAAGCAACTGCCGAGCGAGTTGACGCAGATGACGAAGAAGCGGCGGGTATCGATGGCGCAGCCCGGGCCAATCATCTTCTGCCACCAACCTGGCGTTGGATCCTGGTCACTGGCAGCCGCATGCGCCGAGGGCGACAGACCCGTGAACAGCAGGATCGCATTGTCCCGCGCCGGGCTCAGTTGACCCCAGGTCTCATAGGCGATCACGCCACCCGAGATCGAGCCACCACGATAGAGCGGAAACGGATCGGGAAGCGCAACCGTCAGCGGTTCCCGTAGGCCGCTGTCACGTTGCAATTCGAGGGTTTGCATTTCAGCTTTCCGGATCCGATCCATCCGGAATGCCCTCGAACAGGGCGGTGGACAGATAACGTTCGCCCGTATCCGGGAGCATCGCCAAAATGACGCTGCCGCGCTCGGCTTCCCGCGCAACCTTGAGTGCTGCCGCAAAGGTCGCGCCGCAGGAAATACCGCAGAAAATACCTTCCTTGCGCGCCAGCGAACGAGCCGTCTCGATGGCTTCCGCATCGGTGACCGTGACGATGCTGTCGGCGACATCGCGGTTCAGAACACCCGGGATGAAATCCGGTGTCCAGCCCTGAATCTTGTGTGGTGCGAACGGCTTGCCGGCCAGCAGCGAGGCACCTTCGGGTTCAGCGGCGATGATGCGCACTTCGGGCCGGGCCTTGCGGATCATTTCTCCGGCGCCGGTGAGTGTGCCGCCTGTGCCCCAACCGGTGACGAAGGCATCGAGCCTGCGGCCGACAAAATCCAGCAGAATTTCCGGACCGGTGGTGCTGCGGTGATACGCAGGATTGGCCGGATTTTCGAACTGATTGGCCAGAAACCAGCCATTCTTCTCAGCCAATTCGGCCGCTTTGCGCACCATGCCCGAGCCGCGCTCCGCGGCTGGAGTGAGTATCACCCGCGCGCCGAGCATGCGCATGATCTTGCGGCGCTCGACCGAGAAGGTCTCCACCATGACGGCGACAAACGGATAACCCTTGGCAGCGCACACCATGGCAAGCGCGATACCGGTATTGCCGGAGGTCGCCTCAACCACGGTCTGCCCCGGCTTCAGTACGCCGCGCCGCTCTGCATCTTCGATGATGGCGATGGCCAGCCTGTCCTTGACCGAGGACAGCGGATTGAAGAACTCGCACTTGACGTACATCGTCACGTCAGGGGGGCTGAGGCGCTGGATGCGGACGATCGGAGTCCGGCCGATGGTCCCGAGGATGTTGTCGTAAATCATGGGCGCACTGTAATGCCACTCTCGAGGCCAGAGCGATAAATAAATGGCCATCCCCTGATAACGCATTGTTATCATGGGGTCATGAATTTCCATCAGCTCCAATATGCGGTCGCCATCTCGCGTCACGGGCTGTCAGTCACCCAGGCCGCGGCCGCTCTGGGTACCTCGCAGCCAGCCATCAGCCGGGCGCTCAAGGCCCTGGAGCGGGAGCTGGGGTTCGACTTGTTCGTGCGTGAAGGTCGCGCCTTCTCGCGCGTCACCCCGCAGGGTGCCAGAGTGCTGGAATATGCCGCCCGCGCTTTGGCCGAGATCGAGAGCCTGCAGGCCGTTGCAGCCGACCTGACCCAAGACAACCGCGGCACTCTGTCGATTGCCACCACACACACACAGGCGCGATACGTGCTGCCCCCCGTGGTGCGCGCGTTCCGCGACAAGTACCCGGACGTCGAACTGCATCTCCATCAGGGCACCTCAGAACAAATCGCTGAAATGGTGGCGGCCGATCGCGTGCAACTGGCGATTGCGACCGGGTCCGACGGCTTGTTTCCCAACCTGATGCTGCTGCCGGTCTATCGCTGGACGCGGCAGGTCATCGTCCCGAAGTCGCATCCGCTCGCGCGTACCGGCAAGCTAACCATCCGTGATTTGGCCAGCTATCCGCTGATCAGCTATGTATTCAGCTTCACGGGTTCCTCGTCGCTACACACTGTTTTTGCACGTGAGGGGCTGGTACCGAAGCTCGCTATCACTGCGCGCGATGCCGATGTGATCAAAACCTATGTGCGCCTGGGTCTCGGGGTTGGAATCATCGCCAGCGTTGCCATCGAGCCGTCCGTCGATGCTGATCTCGCCGTCGTCGACGCATCTCATCTGTTTCCGATTCACACAACTTGGGTGGGTTTTCGGCGTGGCACGTTGCTGCGGAACTTTGCTTACGATTTCATCCAGCTCTTTGGGCCACACCTGACCCGACGGGTCATCGACCGGTCTCTGGAGGCCCGCAGTCCGCAGGCTGAATCCGAGCTGTTTCGCAAGATACTGCTGCCAGTACGCTGATGGCGGAGCGGCTGCAGAAGCTGCTGGCTGCCGCCGGGCTGGGCTCCAGGCGGGAGATCGAGGGCTGGATCGAGGCTGGACGAGTCAGCGTCAATGGCGCGCTCGCCAAGCTGGGCCAAAGCGCGGAGTCAACCGATACCATCACTGTCGACGGCCGGCCCGTTCTGGCTGCACAGGCCAGTGCTCGTGAAGTGCTGATGTATCACAAGCCTGCGGGCGAGGTGACGACCCGTTCCGACCCTCAGGGCCGGGCCACGGTGTTTGATCGTCTGCCTCCGCCACGCAGCGGTCGCTGGGTGGTGGTGGGTCGGCTGGACACCAATACCACGGGTCTGCTGCTGTTCACCAACGATGGGGAACTGGCGCACCGGCTGATGCATCCTTCCAGCATGATCGAGCGCGAATACCTCGTTCGGGTGAGGGGCGTGCCTCCCCCAGTTGTGCTGCAAAGTCTTTCCGACGGCTTGATGCTGGAAGATGGCATGGCGCGCTTCGACCAGATCGTGGCGCTTGGCCAGAGTGCCGGGCATGCCTGGTACCGGGTGTGCTTGCATGAGGGCCGCAATCGCGAGGTCCGCCGGCTGTGGGCGGCGGCCGGATACGAGG
>CAYFPW010000059.1:0-8612 GCA_964345055.1 uncultured Steroidobacteraceae bacterium
TCGGTGTGCTGGTCACGCTGCTGGTGATTGGTGAGATCGTCGGCGTGGTCGTTGCTCGCCAGTTGGGTGTCGATCCAACGCGGGGTGGGGTGCCTCTGGCACCCGGATACAGCAATACCACTGAGTTGGGCGTGGCGTTGTTCACTCGTTTTGCCTATCCGATCGAGCTGGCGGCCATGCTGCTGCTGGTAGCCATCGTTGCTGCGATCGCACTGACGATGCGCAAGCGCCGCGGGCTGCGCGTGCAGAATATTTCGGCCCAGGTGGCAGTGCGGGCTAGCGAACGGATCCGCATCGTCAAAATGGACGCGGAGCGGCCTCAATGATCACCCTCGGACACATGCTGACCCTCTCCGCGCTCCTGTTTGCGCTGTCGGTGGCCGGTATCTTCATCAATCGCAAGAACGTGCTGCTCCTGCTCATGTGCCTGGAGCTGCTTCTGCTGGCGGTCAATTTCAATTTCGTGGCCTTTTCGCGTTACCTCGGGCAGATCGACGGACAGGTATTCGTGTTCTTCATCCTGACCGTGGCGGCGGCTGAATCGGCCATCGGCCTGGCCATTCTGGTGGTGCTGTTCCGTGAGCGGCGCAGTATTAACGTCGAAGAACTGAACAAGCTGCGCGGCTGATCATGAACCCAAGCCTGCTACTCGCGATACCTCTTTTGCCTCTGCTGGCAGCCATCATTGCCGGCCTGTTCGGCAAGCTTATCGGGCGTGCCATGGCGGCCGGCGTCACCATCCTCGGTGTTGCGGTCAGTTGCTTCCTGGCCTGCACAGTGTTGCGTGATCTCCTGATCGGTGGGGTGGAGCCCTTCAATGGCACCGTCTATCACTGGTTGGCGACCGATGGCGTCACGCTGCAGGTTGGCTTTTTGGTCGACAAGCTGACCGCGCTGATGATGGTTGTGGTGACATTCGTCTCGCTGTGCGTGCACGTTTACACCATCGGCTACATGCACGATGACGCTGGGTTCCAGCGTTTCTTCAGTTATATCTCGTTGTTCACTTTCAGCATGCTGATGTTGGTGATGGCCAACAACTTCATGCAGTTGTTTTTTGGCTGGGAGGCGGTGGGCGTGGTCTCCTACCTGCTGATCGGCTTCTGGTACACGCGGCCCAGTGCCATTTTTGCGAACCTGAAGGCCTTTCTGGTCAATCGCGTGGGCGACTTCGGCTTCCTGCTGGGTATTGCCGGAGTGCTTTATTTCACCGGTTCGCTGAACTATGACGCGGCGTTCGCAGCGGCACCTTCGATTGCTGGCAAGACTTTGACGATCTTCGGCGGGCACCCCTGGAGCGCGATGACAGTGATCTGCATCTGCCTCTTCATCGGTGCGATGGGTAAGTCGGCCCAGGTGCCTCTGCACGTTTGGCTACCCGACTCCATGGAAGGTCCGACACCGATCTCAGCCCTGATCCATGCAGCGACCATGGTGACCGCCGGTATTTTCATGGTGGCTCGCATGTCGCCGCTGTTCGAGTACTCCGAAACCGCGCTCTCGTTCGTGCTGGTGATCGGCGCCACCACCGCGCTGTTCATGGGCTTCCTTGGCATCGTGAACAATGACATCAAGCGGGTGGTGGCGTATTCCACGCTCTCCCAGCTCGGTTACATGACGGCGGCCCTCGGTGTGTCGGCTTACAAGGTGGCAATCTTCCACCTGATGACGCATGCGTTCTTTAAGGCGCTGCTGTTCCTGGCCGCCGGGGCGGTCATCGTTGCCATGCACCACGAGCAGGACATGCGCAAGATGGGCGGTTTGCGTAAGCGCATGCCCGTGACTTACTGGACCAGCCTGATCGGTGCGCTGGCCCTGATCGGCACGCCGTTCTTTTCCGGCTTCTACTCCAAGGACGCGCTGATCGAGGCGGTGGGTGAATCGCATCGGGCGGGGGCGGGGTACGCGTACTTCTGCGTCATGGCGGGCGTATTCGTCACGGCTCTGTACACCTTCCGGCAGATCTTCATGGTGTTCTTCGGCGAGGAACGCATGGATCATCATGCCGCTGAGCATTTCCATGACGTCGGCTGGAATATGAAGGCCCCGCTGGTCGCGCTGGCGATTCCGTCGCTGTTCGTTGGATACCTCACCATTGGGCCGCTCCTGTTTGGCGATTACTTTGGCAATGCCATCTTCGTACGCGAGCCCAATGATGTCGTTGCTGAGATCGGTGGCGAATTCAGCGGTCCGGTCGCCTTCGCACTGCATGCCTTGACCAGTCTCCCATTTGCCCTTGCGTCACTCGGCGTGATTACAGCCTGGTACCTGTTCCTCCGGAACCCGGCAGCCGCGGACCGCATCGCTGGTGTGCTTGCACCGGTGCGACGTGTGCTGGACAACAAGTACTACTTCGACTGGTTCAACGAGAACGTCATTGCCCGATTCAGTCGTCTGCTGGGCGGCGCTTTGTGGCGCGGGGGTGACCGTGCTCTGATCGATGGTGTGCTGGTCGATGGATCGGCCAAGTCGGTCGGGCGGGCAGCGCGACTGGTTCGGGTCGTGCAGAGCGGCTACCTCTATTCCTACGCCTTCTGGATGATCACGGGACTCGTGATCCTGGTCGGACTGTTTCTTTACAGGCTCTGACATGATGCTGAACCAACACTTGTTGTCGATCCTGATCTGGCTGCCCGTCATTGGCGGTGGGCTTGTGCTGCTTCTCGGTGATCAGCGCGCACCGGCTGCCCGCTGGGTTGCATTGTTGACGGCTGTGGCAGCCTTCGTGCTGAGCATTCCTCTCTACACCAACTTCGATCCCGGTTCGCCGGCGATGCAGTTCGTGGAGCGGATGCCCTGGATCGCCAGCCTAAACGCCCAATACCAGCTTGGCGTCGACGGTATCTCGATGCCACTGATCCTGCTGACAACCTTCATGACCATTCCCGTGGTCATTGCCGGCTGGACGGTGATCGAAAAGCGGCCTGCGCAATATTTTGCCGCGTTCCTGATCCTCGAGGGCCTGATGGTCGGCGTGTTCGCGGCCATGGACGCATTGCTGTTCTATTTCTTCTGGGAAGCCATGCTCATCCCGATGTTCATCATCATCGGCGTCTGGGGTGGGCCGCGGCGCGTGTATGCGACGCTGAAGTTCTTCCTTTACACGTTCCTCGGCTCGGTCTTCATGCTGGTGGCTCTGATCTACATGCACTTGAAGTCCGGGGAGTACAGCATTGCGGGCTTGCAGGCGCTGCCGTTGACCCTGGTGGAGCAGCGCTGGATTTTCCTTGCGTTCCTTCTGGCATTCGCCGTCAAGGTGCCCATGTGGCCCGTGCACACTTGGCTTCCGGATGCTCACGTTGAAGCTCCAACCGGTGGTTCGGTGATCCTCGCAGCCATCATGTTGAAGATGGGTGGATACGGCTTCCTGCGCTTCAGCCTGCCGATCACGCCTGACGCCAGTCGCGAACTGGACTGGCTGGTCATTGGGCTTTCGCTGATTGCTGTGGTCTACATCGGCTTTGTTGCGCTCGCCCAGACCGACATGAAGAAGCTCATCGCCTATTCATCGATCGCGCATATGGGTTTCGTGACGCTGGGTTCCTTCATCGCGTTCGATATCCAGGCAGGCACTGGAGCGCTAAATGGGGCGGTGATGGGCCTCTCAGGTGCCATGATGCAGATGATTTCGCATGGACTCATCTCCGGTGCGCTGTTTCTTTGCATTGGCGTGCTGTACGACCGGTTGCACAGCCGTGAGATCGGGGACTATGGCGGCGTGGTCAATGTCATGCCCAAGTTTGCGGCTTTCATGGTGTTCTTCGGCATGGCCAATTCCGGTCTCCCGGGCACTTCTGGCTTCGTCGGCGAATTCATGGTGATTCTCGCCAGCTTCAAGGCCAGCTTCTGGTACGCATTCTTTGCGTCGGTCACTCTGATCTTGGGTGCGGCTTATACGCTCTGGCTGGTCAAGCGCGTGGTCTTCGGTCCGATCGGTAATGATCATGTTGCCACGATGGAAGATGTGAACGGACGCGAATTCCTGCTCCTGGGCGTGCTTGCGGCAGCCGTGTTGCTGCTCGGGCTGTGGCCGGCGCCAGTCACCAATGTGATGGAGAGCGCGGTGAAGCATCTGGTCGAGCAGATCATCATGTCTAAGATTCCGGTAGGTTGAATAGGCAGATCATGGATACCACCACCTGGGCCAGCATGCTGCCCGCCATCCCGGAAATATCTCTTGCGGGCGCCATCTGCGCGCTCTTGATGATCGATGTGTTTGCTGGTTCGCGCCGCGGATTGACCGCCAGTGCCAGTCTGGTGCTGCTAGCTGGTTGTGCTGCGCTCACCCTGGGCTATGGACATGTCACGGTTCGGACGTTGGTGTTTGGTGGGCTCTACGTCGCCGATCCGCTGGCAGTCTGGCTGAAGCTTTGCGCATTCCTTGCTGTTGGGTTGGGCCTGTTCTACGGCGAGGCCTACCTGGAACGCAATCGCATCCGCGGCGGGGAGTATTACGTCCTTTCGCTGACGGCGCTGCTGGGTATCTGTGTCATTGCCTCGGCCAACAGCCTGCTGACGATTTATATCGGCGTCGAGCTGCTGTCACTGTCTCTGTATGCGTTGGTGGCCTTCGATCGCGACAACGGAGTCGCAGCCGAAGCAGCCATCAAGTATTTCGTGCTCGGCGCCATCGCCTCGGGCGTGATGCTCTATGGCATCTCCTTGCTTTACGGTCTGACCGGCACGCTGGATCTCGATCGACTGGCCGCCACCGCGCTTTCGCCCAACGCAGCGTCCAGTGCAGGGCTCATCATCGCGATCGCATTCATCGTTGTGGCGGTGGCGTTCAAATTCGGTGCCGTGCCTTTCCACATGTGGGTTCCGGATGTCTATAGCGGTGCGCCCGCCAGTGTGGCGTTGCTGCTGGCCACGGCACCCAAGCTGGCGTCCTTTGCGCTTGCGTTCCGCCTCTTGGCCCACGGGCTGCAGGGCGATCCGCACGCATGGAGTCAGATGCTGACCATTGTTGCGGTGCTGTCACTGATCCTGGGGAATGTCGTTGCCATTGCGCAGACCAGTATTCGCCGGATGCTCGCCTACTCGGCGATCGCCAACGTCGGATTTCTCCTGCTGGGTTTCGTTCCAGCGAACAGCGCTGGCTATGCCAGTGCCTTGAACTACACCCTGATCTATATCCTGACCGCCATCGCCTCGTTTGGTTGTGTGCTGCTTGCTGCGCGCGTGAGCGGGGAGGCGGAGTCGCTCGATGACTACAAGGGGCTGGCGGCGCGCGACCCGCGCCTCGCAGCGCTCTTGGCTGTCACCATGCTGTCGACGGCGGGCATTCCGCCGTTTGCAGGGTTCTGGGCCAAGCTCTGGGTCATCCAGTCGCTGCTGGCCAGCCATTACCTCTGGTTGGCGCTTCTGGCCATGTTCACCTCGGTGATTGGCGCCTTCTATTACCTGCGCGTGGTCTGGTATCTGTATTTCGAGCCGGGTACCGATGTCCCGGGTATCGAGCAGCAATCCATGCCGCGACTGGTTCTGGCGCTCAACTGCATCGCCTTGTTGGCGCTGGGCATTCTGCCCGGTGCATTGCTCAGACTCTGTTCCGGCCTGATTGGCTGAAGCCGGAATCAGGCGGTATACGCTGCCTGACGGAACAGCTTGGCAGGGCGGCTTGTTCGTGTAGAATGCGCGCCTCCCTGGTGCGGGGTGGAGCAGTCTGGCAGCTCGTCGGGCTCATAACCCGAAGGTCGTAGGTTCAAATCCTACCCCCGCTACCAATCTTCCCTGTTCAAATTCTTGCTGCTCCTGCTAGTCCAGGGGCCGGCGACACCTCGGCCCCTCACTCACTCTGAGCCGTTGCCCATCCGATAGATCGCATCTATCGGAAATATGTATTTAATCGAATGGAGTTTGCTCGCCCCCGAGACGTACTCTGAAGCCGGTCCTGGTTACCGCTTCCAGAAGGAGACGATCCATGAGCAAGCCCGCTTCCGACGCTCACTGCCCCTTCCACGCAGCCGGTGGTGCACGTGCCACGCACGGTGCTCAATCCAATGCCCAGTGGTGGCCCAAGCAGTTGAACCTTTCGATCCTGCACCAGCATCAGCCGGTATCCAATCCGATGGGGGCAGGTTTCAAGTATTCAGAGGCGTTCAGCAAGCTGGACTACGCCGCTCTGAAGAAAGATCTTGCCGCGCTCATGACCCGTTCGCAGGATTGGTGGCCCGCGGACTGGGGTCACTACGGTGGTCTGTTCATCCGCATGGCATGGCACGCAGCCGGTACTTATCGAACTGCCGATGGTCGTGGTGGTGCCAATACCGGCAATCAGCGGTTCGCACCGCTGAATAGCTGGCCGGACAACGGCAATCTCGACAAGGCGCGCCGCCTGCTCTGGCCAATCAAGAAGAAATACGGCAACGCCATTTCCTGGGCCGACTTGTTCATCCTCGCGGGCAATGTGGCCATGGAAACCATGGGCTTCAAGATCTTTGGCTTCGGTGGTGGGCGTGAGGACATCTGGGCACCGGAAGAAGATATTTACTGGGGCGCGGAGAAGGAATGGCTGGCTACCAGCGACAAGCCGAACAGCCGTTACAGCGGTGAGAGGGAGTTGGAGAGCCCGCTGGCGGCGGTGCAGATGGGGCTCATCTATGTGAACCCTCAAGGGCCGGATGGCAAGCCCGATCCTGTCGCGTCGGGGCGTGATGTACGCGAAACCTTTGCGCGTATGGCCATGAATGACTACGAGACCGTAGCGCTGATCGCTGGTGGGCATACATTCGGGAAGATGCATGGTGCGGGTGATCCGGCGCTGGTTGGGCCGGAGCCGGAGGGCGCACCACTGGAAGAAATGGGCTTTGGCTGGATCAACCGGCACGGAAGCGGCAAGGCAGGGGACACCACCACCAGCGGCTTCGAGGGAGCATGGAAGCCTCACCCCACGCGCTGGGACATGGGCTATCTCACCATGCTGTTCAAGTACGAGTGGGAGCAGGTGAAGAGCCCTGCCGGGGCAATCCAGTGGCAGGCGAAGAACGTTGCAGCGGAAGACATGATTCCCGACGCGCATGATGCGAGCAAGAAGCATCCGCCGCAGATGACCACGGCTGATCTGTCGCTGCGCTTTGATCCCGCCTACGAAAAGATTGCCCGTCACTTCCTCGCCAACCCGGCGGAGTTTGCCGACGCGTATGCACGCGCCTGGTTCAAGCTGACGCACCGGGATATGGGGCCCAAGCGTTTGTACCTCGGACCTGAGGTGCCGGCCGAAGATCTGATCTGGCAGGATCCGATTCCTGCGGTGAACCACGCGCTCATCGATGCTGCGGACATCGCGTTGCTGAAGGCGCGCGTTCTGGCCTCCGGATTGCCGGTTTCCGAGTTGGTATCGACGGCGTGGGCCTCGGCTTCCACATTCCGTGGATCAGATCGTCGCGGTGGCGCCAACGGGGCGCGTATCCGTCTGGCCCCTCAGAAGGACTGGGAGGTTAACCAGCCGGCGCAGCTTGCCAAGGTGCTCTCAACGCTCGAAGGCATTCAGCGGAGCTTTAACGCCGAAGCCAAGGGCGGTAAGAAGGTATCGCTCGCCGACCTCATTGTTCTCGCCGGTGGTGTGGGTGTTGAGGCGGCTGCGAAGGCGGCCGGGTTCGAAATAGAAGTGCCATTCACGCCGGGGCGAATGGATGCCTCGCAGGCCCAGACCGACGTCGAGTCCTTTGAGGTTCTCGAGCCGCGCGCCGATGGCTTCCGAAACTACGTCAAGGCTGGCTACAAGGTTTCGCCCGAGGAAATGCTGCTCGACCGGGCTCAGCTGCTGACTCTGTCGGCGCCCGAAATGACTGTGTTGGTGGGTGGCCTGCGTGTGCTGGGCGCCAACCATGGCGGGGTTGGCCACGGGGTGTTTACGCAGCGACCGGGTCAATTGACGAATGATTTCTTCGTCAACCTGGTCGATATGAGCACGGCATGGAAACCCACTGGCGCCAATGCCTACGAAGGGCGTGACCGACAATCCGGCGCGCTGCGCTGGACGGCGACGCGGGTGGATCTCGTCTTTGGCTCCAACTCACAGCTGCGGGCGCTGGCCGAGCTGTATGCGCAGGACGACAGTCAGCGTAAGTTCGTGCGTGACTTCGTCGCGGCCTGGACCAAGGTCATGAACCTGGATCGGTTCGATCTGGTCTGAGCATCAGGGGCATAAAAAAACGGGGACGCACTGGCGTCCCCGTTTCTTTTGGCTGGAAGCAAATGTCGGTCTTACTTAGACATCTCGCTGGTACGCAGGCCCAGTGCCAGTACGGCTCCGATCAACGTGAGCAGCGACATCTGGATGTTGGCTGCTTGCTGCCAGCTGAACCGCTCGGCGAGATAGCTCATCAGGAATCCGCCGCAGGCCGCGCCAGCATAGATTGACGAGACGAACATGCTCGAGCCGAGGCGCGACAGGTTGCGGCGCAGGGACTTGATGTGGGCTCCCGCGAGGTTGGTGTAGAGCACCGCCGGTCCGACGAAGCCGTATGAGAAGGCCAGCCACTTGTGTGCCGATACGCTCAGGCCGGGCCTGAACAGGAAGTCGCCCAGAACGATGGCCAGCACTGAGAAAATAATGATGACCCACTTGGGCGAGAACTTGTCTCCCAGCATGCCGCCGAAGATGGACA
>CAYFPW010000060.1:0-8565 GCA_964345055.1 uncultured Steroidobacteraceae bacterium
AAGAACCTGCGACTGCACTGGTTGCATGGCGCGCGCTGGTTCTGGGATACATTGATCGATGCGGATCTGGCCAACAACACACAGGGATGGCAATGGACCGCAGGTTGCGGCGCCGATGCCGCGCCCTACTTCCGCATCTTCAATCCGCTGTCGCAGGCAGAGAAGTTTGATCCCGACGGAGAGTACATTCGCCGCTGGGTGCCCGAAGTGGGCACGCCCGCCTATCCCGCATCCATTGTTGATCTCGGTGTATCGCGGACGGAAGCGCTCGCGGCTTTCCAAGTACTGATGGCTCAGCGAGCGATGGCCGCTGCCAACGTCGAGTAGAAGCGCTCGAGTCGGCTTTTCCAGTCGGCGAGCAGAGCACCGATACCGCTAAAGAACTGATGGCTCGCAGCGCCCGGCCGCAGTACGGCCACTTCCGTCGCACCGCTACGCGTGGCCGTCAGCGTCAACATGGCCTGCCCCGGAGCGGTACCGAAGAGATCTGTCGTGACTACCGGCTGCTGCTCGCGGAGCTGCTAGAGGCATTGGATCCAGCGCCACCTCCACCGCAGCCAGTGATGAGCAGCAGGAGGGCGACAACCGCTGCGGGAACAATGATCCCATTAATTGGACGATTCATAAGGCTTTGGCTCTGGCTGCTTCAGCTCTAGAATGCTCGACACCATATCCCACTTCCCGAGGGCTAACCATGGATTCAACAAAGACCTCCCGCCGCGATGTTCTGTTGAGCGCCGCCGCTGCCGCATTCGTCGGCGTTGCCGCACGCGCTGCCAGTACCGCACCCGTGGCGGCTACAAATTCTGTGGATGCGGCCGGCGCATTCACGCTGCCTCCGCTGCCTTACGCTGACAACGCGCTGGATCCGGTCATCAGTGCCCACACCATCGGCTTCCATTACGGCAAGCATCACAAGGCTTACGTCGATAACCTCAACAAGGCCGTCGCCGGTACGCCCTTCGCGGAGATGGGCCTCTCACAGATCATCAGCAGCACTTACGGCAAGGCCGATCAAACGGCGCTGTACAACAATGCCGCGCAGGCTTGGAACCACACGTTCTACTGGAACAGCCTCCGCAAGGGTGGCGGTGGCGAGCCGCCGGCCGCGCTCCGGCAGAAAATCGAGGCCGACTTCGGTAGCGTCGAGAATTGCAAGAAAGAGCTGGCAGCCGCGGCCGCTGGTCAGTTCGGTAGCGGCTGGGCCTGGCTGGTGCAGGATGGCGGCAAACTGCTGGTGACGAAGACCGCGAACGCCGACTCCCCGCTCACCAAGGGCCAGCGGCCATTGCTGACCATCGACGTGTGGGAGCACGCCTACTATCTGGATTATCAGAATCTGCGCGCCAGCTACGTGGCCGCCGTGCTCGACAAGCTGATCAATTGGGGATTCGCGGCCGATAACCTCGGCTGAGCAGCGCTCTGTCCCCGACGCCGGGTACCACAAATGAGGTAGAGGACTTGGAGTTAAGCGGTTTATATGTAACCTATTCGGTTGCGGTACGTTTGTTTCATTAGTTTCGAATTTCTTTGGGACGGCGAACGCTTCATTTTCCGTGAACGGGTGTAAAGAGGGTCTAGATGAAAAATTTGGAGGCCCGAAAAAACGAAGTGCTGAGCCGCGCCACCGAGTTCGTATCGACGCGCGAGGCCGCAGAATTGCTGGGCGTGTCACTGCGGACCGTGCAGTTGTGGGTCGAGTCCGGGGATCTGGCTGCCTGGAAGACCGTGGGCGGGCATCGCCGCATCACCCTACCGTCCGTGGTACAGCTGCTCGATGAACAGCTGGCCGCGCTGGAAAAGCCAAAGGCCGATAGCGTCTATCGTATCCTGATCATTGATCCCGACCCGCCGTCAGCTGATCACTTTGCGAAGAGCTTGGCTGAGGCCGATCCGCGCGTCATGCTGGACTGCGCCCAGGATGGTTACCATGGCTTGATGCTCGCGGGCAGGAACATACCTCGGTTGCTCATCGTCGAACCAAGCCGGAGCGGCCTTGACAGTCTCCGCCTTGCAACGGCGTTAAGGCTTCTGCCCGAACCCACACCGCGAGTCGTCGTGCTGGCCGAGAGGGACTCGCTCGCTTCACAGGACGGCGGCTGCAACCACGATGGGTTCCTTGCCATCAGCAAGAACTCCGCCGTGGAAGAAATCACGGCCATGGTCAAGGCAGATCTTGATTCGGCTCGACCTCGGGCAATGGCCGCCCAAATTAAGGTATTCATCGATGGTCAGCAGACGACTGAGTCCGCATCACATCTGGAGTCAGTGCTAAGCGATGTCCAGACCATCCAGCAGTGAGTTGACTGCGTTCAAGGTGACGCATCTGGGCCCACAAGAACTGACGGGACGCAGCCGATCACATCTCCATTCGGACGATGCGAGTGGCTGCGTGTTACACCCGCTGGTACGACAGGCGCTCGATCTCATGACTGCGGCAGCGCGTTCAGCGGGCATCGAGATGGCCGCGATCTCGTGCTTCCGCAGCTTCGAGCAGCAGCTTGGAATCTGGAACAGCAAGTTTCTTGGCCAGCGCGAACTGCTCTCGCCCACGGGTACAGTGCTGAATGCACTGACTCTTAGTGCAGCGGAGCGCGTGGAAGCCATTCTGGTTTGGTCTGCCCTGCCTGGCGCGAGTCGCCATCATTGGGGAACGGACTTTGATCTTATCGACCGTGCTGCGCTTCCACCCGGACAACGCGCGCGACTGGTGCCGGAGGAATATCAGCCTGGCGGATGGTTCGCGCCGCTGAGTGAATGGCTGGACCGTCATGCGGCGGAGTACGGTTTTTTTCGCCCCTACGACATCGATCGCGGTGGCGTCTCACCAGAGCCCTGGCACCTGAGCTTTGCGCCGCTGGCGGCGCCAGCTTTGCAGGACCTGACGATCGATGTACTGGCCGATAGCCTGTCGCGTGCGGCCCTGGAGGGCCGCGACATTGTCTTCACACGGCTGCCCGAATTGCACCGTCGCTATGTGCTAGCGGTAGCCGAGCCGCCCGCACAGGCTCTGGCGGCTCCCGCTCTGACACACAGCTGACCGCGCGCGGCGCCAGTCGATACTACTCGGGCGCGAACTCCATGCGCTTGCCACCGCCGTCGTCCCAGCACTGGTATTCGTCGAACTCGCGCTTGTTATCCAGGCGATAGGTGACGTGGAACTTGAGCGGCTCGAGCCATGCGCGCTTGTCATCAGCGACGATATCCACCGTCAAGGTGTCGTAGGTGGGACGCCGGATGCGCTGCACCACATGTAGTGACTGACTATAGGGTTCAGTCTCCACAACTACGGCATGACCACCGAGATTGGTGGACTCGACGACCAGCGTGTCCCCTTCCCACCGGCCGACGGAATCCCCGAACAACTCGGGCGACATGAATTCCTTTTTGAGCGGCCGATCGAAGTAGACATGCCACAGCGTGCCGATATTCTCGCGGAAGAACAGGAGCCGGCCCGGTGCGGAGAGGATCTCGAACGACTGATTGGTGATGATCGCAAACAGCAGCCCGTTGGGCTGACACATGTAGCCCGTGCGATACGGCTTGCCGGCGTCGTAATCAGCCTGAATCTTTTTGTGGAGCGCCTCGAACTCCGGCGTGTATCGGATCGGCAGAGGCGGATGCCGGTTCGGATAGTCTTCCGGATTCGTGACCGGATAGTCCTTGAGGTCGGGGCGCATCAGGCGCACGGCCCGGCCATACGATTCGGCGTTCGTGTAAGGGCTCTGGGTTGAGACCCAGAAGCCGGTGAGATCACGGGGGTCATACGAGACCGGCGCCGCGGCTGCATTGGGCGCCGCCGCCTGAACACCCACCGGGACGAGAGCCAGCCACACCGATGTCACCAGACCCAGACAGCTCCGGGCGAGAAGGTTCATGGCCGAATGCCTGCCGATGTGACTCATTTCAGCGGGTGACACTGAGAACCGCGCCATTGACTGTGACTTCGAGGAAGGAACCACCCGGCGTGCCATCACGCATGGGATTGATCAGCACCGACACGGCATCACCGGGCTGAAGCGATGTGCGCTTCCAGCCGTGGCGCGCCAGCGAATTAGGCTCCATGCCTTCTAGGCGCCATTCCACGTCGTTCCCGGTTTGCGGATCCTTGACCAGGACCACCAGCCAGGTATGCGGGTTGATGAAGTCGAACCTCACCACCTTGCCGGTGATGGTGACCTTTTTTGTTGCATCAAAAATCGCGTAGGAGTGATGTGCCAGCGCGGTGGCGGCGCTGCTCAGCATCAGTGCCGCGACTAGAAATCTGAGTCTGCTTTTCATTTTCATCCCCCAAAGGCCCTTGCGGCCCATGGGAATGATCACATCACCGGCTCAGGGCCGCAACCAGGCCTTTTGGAAAAAAACCCAGCATATGCAGACGCACGGTATCGCGCAGATGGGAATGGGCCACGTACAGCGGTGGGCTTGGACGCAGCATGCGCCAGCTCTCGCTGCATAGCATGCGCTCCAAGTACTGCATGGTGCGGTCGATGGTCTCCATGTACAGGGTGCGGCCGTCGCAGAGGATTTCCAGATAACGGTAGGCGACGCAAAACTCGCCGTCGCGCCCCTTGCTGCGCGTCATGTTCACGAAACCGGGCATCTGCCGCAGCAGGTCCAGCCCCGAAGCGTATCGGACGGTGGGGTAGCCCTCGATTCCCTTGCCAAGCGCCATCCCGCCCAGGACGAACTCCGGATAGAGCCGATCGCGGCACTTCGTCTAGGACACTTGATCGAGCTCCACTAGCGAACGCAGGTCACAGAAACGAACACGGGTCAGAGGCCAGACGCTGCCTCAGCGGAATGACATGGTCACCGAGGCTGCGCCGGGCTCGACCCACTGCTGGTCGGGGCGGTACCACACCACCAGTACTCGACCGAATGCGGGCGCGATTTGGAGTCGCAGACTCGTTGGCGAGGGCTTGAGCATCACCTCGGCCTGCACTTCCATGATGGTTTCCGAAGCGTTGGCTGCTGGTGCCGTCAGCTGCTGCATGACCCGCTCGCGTAACAACGACTGCACGCGCTGGGCGTCCGGCCAGTTCCAGCGCGTGAAATGTTCAGCGCGTCCAGCGGATACGAGCAGTTGCGTACCGGCCTGCAACTGCTGCTGCGCCTTGCCGAGCGCCTCGCGGAATCTATCGGGAGGCATGGCCGATGCCATCAGCAGGAACTGCTCGGGACTTTCCTGCGGCGCCAGGCTGCGTTGTAACAGCAAGGGATAATCGACAAACAGCGAAAGTGAAACCAGCCCCGGTTCGCGCAGGATCAGCGTGGCGCGATTGGCATCCAGTTCATGTGCTCGCAGATGACCCGCGCCGAGCAGGAGCCACGTCAGAGCCAGAGAACGAAGCACAGGCAGAGAGAATGGCATCACCGACAGTAGCTGATTGTCGGCTGCGTGGTCACACCACTGCCGGTGGTGAACTGGAACTGCCAGCAGGCCGTCTTTCCGGGATTGGAAGCCAGCAGCGCTGTCAACGCAGCACCGGTGACTTCCTTGTAGCGGATGCGGTAAGTACCCGGAGAGTTGCTGTAGGAATCACTGCCGGTCTCGTTGGTGACGAAGTTTTGCGCCGAAGTGAACTGCAGCACCTGATAACCATCTGTGGGATCGGTGGACAGCGTCATGTTGGAGACCGGGAATGGCACCACCGGTGGCTGACGCATGGGCTTGTATTTGGCGCCCTGACCGGCGAGATCGGCACTGGGTGTGCCACGCAGGCAGGCCACCACATAAGGCGACGCATCGGTGACATGATAGGCATAGCCACCCGGCGTGGTGACGCCCGTCATCGTGGTGCCGCCGCAAACGTCGCGTGTCGGTGTGGTGCCATCGGGGTTGTTATAGCCAAAGATGGCGTAACCATCGAGCGCCCAGCCCACGGGATGTGTGTTCCACCATGATGCCTGCTGCGTGCTCATCAGGCAGGTGGGTGCGGCGTGGTAGTGATAATCATCGGCACGGCCCGCATGGCCGTTGCAGATATCCAGCTCACCCAACACCTTGGTGTCACCGTTCTGACAGCCGCCCTGCTTGCAGGGATTAAAGATGGGTACGCCGTTGACTGCAACGCCGAGGGGACCGTCGACCACTGATGTGCTGGAGGCTGCGAAGGCCGGAAGCAGCGGGATATGCCAAGCGTTTGTTCCAAGGAAGTTCTGCCGGATCGGCGCCTGCAGATTGGTCGCAGTAATGCCATTCATCATCGTGTGCAGCGCAATGCCTGGGGAGGCCACTGCACCGAGATTAGATGAGTCACTGGTGCTGCAATCCACGCTTACCGTTGCGGCGTAGGCAGCGCTTGAATCGCGAATCATCGCGCAGTTACTGGCCGCGGTCGTTGTTGGCGCGGCGGTACGGGTGTAGCTGACAGTGATACTCGCCGACGCCAGTGTGATACCTGACAGCGCGCTGGTGACCACGAGCCCGTTGTTGAGTGCTGGGTTGGCGTTGAGAGCCGGAGGTGCCGATAGCGCATAAAGCGTGAATGTATATGCTTTCGCACCCGGCCCCTGGGAACACGGCGGCGCATACGCATTGCCGGCTCCATCGTCGGCAAAGCCCAATGTACCCACACCGGTGCTGTTCATGGACAGCTGAGTCGCGGTGGCAGGAATATTGTAGAGAATCCAGTTCCACTTGGTGGTTCCATCGCCAGGCAGCGTGGTCATCAACAGTACGAAATTGCTCGTTCCGGCGGGAGCACCACTCCAAGCCAGCGGCGGCGTGGGTACGGGCGTCTTGTAAATGGCATCGCAGGTGAAACTGATCGGCAGGGTGCCGCCAGTGGTCATCGCCGTGCTGGAGAGTTGCAGAGTACTGGCGGTGGATGAGGAGGAGGAAGACGCGCTGCTACTGGATGAAGAACTGCTGCTCGATGATGCACTGCTACTGGACGATGAGGTGCTGCTACTGGATGACGTACTGCTACTGCTCGATGAAGAGCTGCTATTCGATGATGCACTGCTGCTGGAAGAAGTGCTGTTGGATGAACTCGAGACCGGTGGTGTGACACTGCTGTCCCCGCCCCCACCACAGGCGCTCAGCAACAGCACCGCTCCGGCAGCAATCACCGCGATACGCACGGCTGCACGATTCAAAACATACATACACACGCCCTCAAGCCATCAACGCCTGCTGAATCTTTATTATTTGTGGCACGAATAGCGCGGCTTGCATAGTGTGGTCAGCCGCAAATCGCTTTCGGAGAGACCATAAGGGACCGCGGCTGAGATCGATTCAGGCCGCAATTCCGTAGAGCTTCAGAAGCGCGTCCACCTGCGGCTTGCGGCCACGGAATTCGACGAAGTTGGTCAGCGCATCGCGACTGCCGCCCCGCGCGAGCACCTGTTCGAGGAAACGCTTGGCCACGGAGCGATCGAAGACGCCCTGCTCCGTGAAGGCAGCAAAGGCATCGGCTGCCAGCACCTCGGCCCACTT
Organism: uncultured Steroidobacteraceae bacterium; assembly: GCA_964345055.1. GTDB lineage: Bacteria > Pseudomonadota > Gammaproteobacteria > Steroidobacterales > Steroidobacteraceae > FEN-1191. The sequence continues at coordinate 7,445 of CAYFPW010000060.1, forward strand.
GTAGCTGTAGTACCCAGCAGCGTAGCCACCCGCGAAAATGTGGCCAAAGTTGTGCGGGAAGCGATTCCATTCCGGCGGCTGCAGGACAGAGACCTCGTCGCGTACCTGCTGCAGGACTGAGTACACGCGCCCACCTTGCGTCGGGTTATAGCCTGCATGCAGGCGCAGATCGAAGAGCGCGAACTCCACCTGACGCAGGGTCTGGAGCCCTGCCTGGAAGCTGCGTGTGGCAATCAGCTGTCGCTGCACGTCGGCTGGCAAGGGCGCGCCAGTCTTCACATGCGCACTCATCCGGGCCAGTACCTCGGGCAGCCAGGCGTAGTTCTCCATGAACTGGCTGGGAAGTTCGACCGCATCCCAGGCTACGCCGCTGATACCGGCCAGGCTGGGATACCCCACGGTGGTCAGCATGTGATGAAGCCCGTGGCCAAACTCGTGGAACAGCGTGACCACGTCATCGTGGGTCAGCAGTGCTGGGCGATCGCCATCCGGCGGGAGCGAGTTGCAAACCAGATAGGCCACGGGCAGCGTCGTGGTGGTGCCCAGCTGCTTGCGGCCAATGCAATCATCCATCCATGCACCGCTTCGCTTGTGGGCGCGGGCGTAGGCATCGAGATAGAAGCCTGCTACTGCGTCGCCTGCGGAATCGAGCACGTCGAAGAAGCGTACATCCGGATGATAGCGCTGCACGTCGCTGCGCTCGCGAACGCTCACGCCATACAGCTGCACGGCAACTTCGAAGAGTCCTTCGAGAACTCGCGGCAGCGGCAGGTACTCGCGCAATTCCTCTTGGCTGATCGAGTAGCGTGCCTGTTGCAGCCGCTCGGAATAGAAAGTCACATCCCATGCATCGAGCTTGCGTCCGGCGAAGCGTTCGACCTCGGACAATTCGGCCTCGGCGGCGCGCCGCGCCTTGTGCGCCAGGTCCATCAGGAAGGCGCTGACCTCCGTGACGCTGCTCGCCATGCGATCCGCCAGCGCATATTCAGCAAAGTTCTGGAAGTCCAGCAGTTGCGCTGCTTCATGGCGCAGCTTCAGGATCTCTTCCATCACCGGACCGTTATCAAAACGTCCTGCCGACGGGCCCTGATCGGAAGCACGCGTGACCCAGGCTTCGTAGA
>CAYFPW010000061.1:0-8533 GCA_964345055.1 uncultured Steroidobacteraceae bacterium
TCTAGATCGAAGCGATACAATTCACCGAGCCGAACGAGGATGCCCGTCGTACTGCTGTCTTGGGAGCGTAAAGATGACCAGCCGAGCCCTGTTGTGCAGTTGCCCAGCACGCGTGCCGTGAGGCGCTGAGAGCCATGCACGAGTTGCGTCGCAGTGCCATCGTGGCCCAGACCGTCGATGTGCTCATTGCGCTGGTCGGTGACATCGAGCGTTACCCCGAATTCGTGCCGGGTTGTGAATCCGCCCAGATCCTCGAGCGCAGCGGCGAGGAGATCGTGGCGCGTCTCGGAGTGCGGCGTGGTTCGCTCACGACCTCATTCACCACCCGCAACCGTCTCATGGGCAACCAGACGCTGCACATGCGTCTGGTCGACGGCCCCTTTAAGCATTTCGAAGGATACTGGCACTTCCGCCCGCTGACGGGCGGTTCGTCCGAGATTGAGTTGCAGCTGTCCTACCAGTTCTCCAATCCCCTCAAGCGCGCCATTCTGCAGCCACTCTTTGCCGGAATCGCTGAGCAGATGGTGCGGGCTTTCGTGCAGCGGGCGCAGTCATCGGCGTCGCTCCCGGATCGTCATGGTTGATCCTGCGGTGCCGGTCAACATCGAGTGCGAGTTGGTGGCCGACGTCATGCCGCGACCCCTTCAGATCAACTTGAAACTGCCGGCTGGAGCCACCGTTTCAGATGCGGTCGACGCGGCCTGTGAGGCTTGGGGTGAGGCCGGCGAGGCCTGTCGCCAGCTCGCAGTGGGTATCTGGGGCGAGGTGGTCCAGTCGACGCGACCGCTGCGCAGCGGTGATCGCGTGGAGCTTTATCGTCACCTGCCCAACGATCCGCGCGCGGCCCGACGTGCGCGAGCTTCCGGCGGTCGGGGCCAGCGCCGGTCGAGCCGGTGATCAGGCGCCGGGCGCGTTGACCGGACGGCGACTGATGGGTTCTGTGACGTCTTCCTTAACGTCGCTGGTGACATGGTCAACCACGTCGTCCTTGAAGAAGATCGTGGCGTGCAGTGTCTTGGGCACCTGCAGCCGGCGCAGCTTCAGGTAATAGGTGTAATCCCAGCGGTCGTTGTCGAAGGCCCCGGGCACGATGGGAGTGCCCAGCAGGAATCGTACCTGGGCTCGCGTCATGCCCGGCTTCACTTGGGCAATCTTCTCGTGGTCGAGATGGTTGCCTTGCTGGATGGGCAGCCGGTAGACGCATCCGGCGAGCAGCAGGACCGATACCAGCAGCCCGGCCAGCAGTTTGTGGCCAGAACGGTGCGCAGTGGCGGGGTCGATTAGGTTCATGTCCGGCATGATACCGTAAGTGCCTGTGAACCTGAGACTGACAGAGACCATCCATGCAAAGCCATGACCTGCGCAAGGCGGGGCTGAAAGTCACTTTGCCGCGCCTCCGGATCGTTGAAATCCTCGAGCGCTCGCGGCCGCAGCATCTGTCCGCCGAAGAGATCTATCAGCGGCTGCTGCAATCCCATGAGGATATCGGGCTGGCAACCGTCTATCGCGTGCTGACCCAGTTCGAGGCAGCCGGTCTGGTCAGCCGCCGGCATTTCGCCAACGGACTGGCTGTTTTCGAACTCAACGAGGGTGCTCACCACGACCACATCGTCTGTATGGACTGTGGACACGTCGAGGAGTTCTTCGATCGGGATATCGAGGCCCGTCAGGATGCGGTGGCCGAGTCGCTCGGCTTCCGCATCAAGGAGCACGCTTTGGTGCTTTACGGCCAGTGCCAGCGGACTGATTGCCAGCACCGCGATCGCTTGCGGCCGCCCGCTCCAGCATCTCCAGCGCATGGGCGCGAGCCCGGGCCGTAACTTCAACGCCGCCCAGCATCCGCGATATTTCCTCGACGCGGCCATCTCCGGTGAGCGGCGTCACCTGCGTGCGCGTGGATCGGCCATCGCTGAGCTTGCTGACGCGGAAATGTTGGTGACCCTGTGATGCCACCTGCGGCAGGTGGGTGACGCAAAGTACTTGACGGCCAGTGCCGAGCGCGCGCAGTTCACGACCGACGATTTCTGCCACAGCGCCGCCAACGCCCGTATCCACCTCATCGAAGACCATGCACGGCGCCGCGTCGCGGGCGCAGGCCACTTGCACAGCCAGTGACAAACGCGCCAGCTCGCCACCCGAGGCCACCTTGGCCACTGGTTTTTGCGGCTGACCGGGATTGGTCGACACCAGAAAGCTGATGCGGTCGATTCCGTAGGAGGTCGGCTCGGCTTCGGGTTGCGCTTCCACGGTCACAAAAAATCGCCCGCCGGCCATTCCCAGCTCCTGCATGTGCGCGGAGACCTCACGCGCCAGCTTGCCAGATGCTGCGGAGCGTGCCGCCGAGAGCGCCTGGGCCAGTTCTTTGTAATGGGCTAATGCCGCGGCCTGTTCTGTTCGTATCGTGGCCAGATCGCCGGCAGAACTCTCCAGCGTGGCCACCTCGTCGCGAAGCGCTGCATGGCGTTCGTTGAGCGCTTCGGGAGCGACGCGGTGTTTGCGGGCCAGCTCCTCGATGGCGGACAGACGCTTTTCGACCACGTCTTGCCGTGCCGGATCTACGTCCAGAGTGTCGAGGTAATGGGTCAGTGACTGCGCTGCATCCTTGAGCAGGACGGCGGCCTCGTCCAGCGGTGCGGCCAGCTGATCCAATCCCTGGTCCAGAGTGGCCACACCACGCAGGCTTCCCTGAGCGCGTGCCAGCAGGCTGTATGCATTGCCGGATTCGGACTCGTAGAGCACATCGAGTGCTGCGTGTGCGGCGAGGGCCAGCCGACTGCGATGGCTGACCCGCGAGCGCTCTGCCATGAGATCGGCCACTTCGCTCGCTCCGAGCTGCAGCGCGTCCAGCTCTCCGACCTGGTAACGCAGCAGATCTCGGCGCGCCTCGTGATCGCGGCTCGCGGCCTCCAAGGTTTGGGCGCGCGTCAGGAGTGAGTGCCAGACCGCATAAGCGGCCTGCACCTCGTCTGCCAGCGGCTGATGGCGGCCGTAACTGTCTACCAGCTGGCGCTGCGCGGCGGGACGCAGCAGTGACTGGAATTCGTGCTGACCGTGGATATCGATGAGGCGTTCCGCAACCTCTCGTAGAACCTGCAAGGGCACACTCTGGCCGCCAAGCCAGCAGCGACTGCGGCCATCGGCGCCGACCACCCGGCGCAGCAGCAGTTCCCCCTCGGTACTGATCGATTGCTCATCCAGCAGGTGGCGCAGTTCGGCGCTGATGCGACTGATCTCGAAGCTGGCCGTAACGTCGGCGCGTTCGGCACCCGCGCGGACGACCTCGGTGCCGGCCCGCCCGCCGGCCAGCAGCTCCAGCGCATCGACCAGGATGGACTTGCCGGCACCGGTTTCGCCGGTGAGCACGCTCATACCGGGCGCGAAGTCCAGCTCCAGCGAATCGATGATCGCGAAGTCACGGATCTGCAGGTGGCGTAACAAGCGGTGCGTTTCCTAGCGCTCGTGCTGATCGGCGCCGCGGCCCCAGCGCAACTTCGAGCGCAGCAACCGGAAGTAGTCATAGCCCGGCGGGTGGAGGAGCGTGACACGGCGCTCGCTGGTGCTGATCTGCAGCTGATCGCCCGGCCCCATGTCGCCCAGCAGCGCGCCGTCGCAGGTGACATCAGCGCGGCCCTCGCCCTGCGAGATCAGATTGATTTCGACCTTGGCATCGCCCGGAATGACGATCGGGCGATCCGATAGCGTGTGCGGGCAGATCGGTACCATCAGTAGCACATTCAGACGCGGATCGATGATCGGCCCGCCGCAGGACAGGGCGTAGGCGGTGGAGCCGGTGGCCGTGGCTACCACGAAGCCATCACCGCTGTGGGTGTTGACGTAACTGCCGCTAACGTGGGTTTCGAAGTCCAGCATGCGGCCGGTCTCACGTCGCAGCAGCACGACATCGTTCAGCGCATTCAGCGTGACATTGCCGCGGCTGCGTACGAGTCGTGCCTCAAGCAGGGCGCGTCGGTCTGCGGTGTATCGGCCCGCCAGCAGTGCCTCCACGCAGCCGGCCATTTCCTGCGGTGAAACATCAGTGAGAAATCCGAGGCGCCCTCGGTTGATGCCCATCAGCGGGACATCGTGAGGTGCGACCATCCGGGCACTTTGCAGCAGCGTGCCGTCGCCACCGATCGAGAAAACCAGCTTGGCCTGGCGCGGCAAATCGGCACGCGGCACCCGTGGCAGTCCGGGCAGAACGCCGGGAGCGTCCTCGGTGGCGATCAGGACCGTGACTCCGTGGCGCTGCAGTTCGCTGCTCAGCAGCGCGGCACAGTCGGCCACTCGGGGCTCGCCAAGCTGACCGGTGATTGCGCAAACGTCGAACTGGAGTGACATGCCCCCCTTTGTAGCACGGCAGCATGGCCGCGCCAACGCTTGATACCGGGTGCGCTTGCAGCGATTTGCACGGCTGGGTAGCCTCGTCATGTCATGACTCAGGATTCCTCCAGCGAAGGCCTGTCCGAACGGGCGCAGTTGTTGCTGCGCTCGTTGGTGCAGAGCTACATCCGCGACGGGCTGCCGGTCGGTTCGCGAAGCCTCTCGCGCGAGGCTGGGCTGACCCTCAGTTCGGCAACGGTACGCAATGTGATGGCCGATCTCGAGGAACTCGGCTTCGTGACCTCTCCCCATACGTCAGCCGGGCGGGTGCCGACCGACCGGGCCTACCGCTTCTTTGTCGATTCGCTGCTGCGGGCAGATCTGCCTGCGCCCGCTAGCCGCGAGGCGGAGGAGTTACGTCAGCACATCGGCAGTGCCGGTGATGACTCCCGGGCACTGGTGGCGAATGCCAGCCAGCTGCTGTCCAGCATCACCCGACTGGCCGGTGTGGTGACGATTCCATTGCCCAAGTCGCAGACGCTGACTCAACTCGAATTCCTGCCGCTCTCGGGCCGGCGGTTGTTGGTGGTGCTGGTCTATGACAATCGCGAAGTGCAGAACCGTATCATCGAGTTGACCCGCAGCTATAGCGCGGACGAACTGCGACGCGCTGCGGCCGTTCTCAACGCCACCTGCCGCGGCCTGACGTTGCCTGAGTTGCGACAGGAGCTGTTCCGTCAGCTGAAGGAGTCTCAGGAAAGCCTGAACCGGCTGATGCTGGATGCGGTATCCGTGGCGCAGTTGGCCGTCGAGCCGCAGGCCGCGCCGCCAGGTGTCGACTATGTGATCGCCGGTGAGACCAATCTGATGGGACTGGCTGAGCTTGGTGGTGTCGACAAGCTCAAGCGCCTGTTCGAGGCTTTCAATGAGCGCCGTGATCTGCTCCAGCTGCTCGATGCCAGCGTGCGCGCCGACGGTGTGCAGATCTTTATCGGCCATGAATCCGGCTACACCGTGCTTGATGACTGCAGCATCGTTGCGGCGCCCTACACCACAGACGAGGGCGTAGCCGGTGTGCTGGGTGTCATCGGTCCTACCCGTATGGCCTATGACCGTGTGATCCCGATCGTGGACCTGACCGCGAAATTGCTCGGTTCGGCCTTGAACTCGCGGCGTTAGCCCCCACATTCCAGAGCTTCTCGAACTACAGCACCATCGCTGAATTGCGTGTGGTGCGTTAGATTATTATTGCAAGATAATGATCTGATTGACTTTACTTGGAGTATTCATGTCCGAGACGAAGGGTCCTCACGACGCCGATGCAGCCACTGGGGCCGCCGGTGCAAGCCCGGAAGAGCAGCTGGCAGCCGCGCAGGCTGCCGTCCAGCAGGCCAAGGCCGATGCCGAGTCGGCGATCCGCGACGCACAGCTGCGTGCTGCGGCGGAAATCGAGAACATTCGCAAGCGAGCGCAGCGCGATGTCGAAGCCGCCCAGCGCTTTGCTCTGGAGCGCTTCGCCGGCGAACTGCTGGCGGTGCTCGACAGTCTCGAACTGGCGGTCGCGGCCGGTGCCCGCGCGCAGGCGGATGCCGCCAGCTTGGCTGCCGGCCAGCAGGCCACCCTGCAGCTTCTGCAGCGGGCCTTTGAGAAGTTTTCCATCCAGCCCATCAATCCGCAGGCAACGGCCTTCGATCCGACACTGCACGAAGCGGTGCTGAGTCAGGAAACCACCGCCGTGCCACCGGGCCAGGTCCTGGAGGTGCTGCAGGCGGGCTACCAGCTGAACGGCCGTCTGCTCCGTCCGGCCCGCGTGATTGTCGCCAGACAGCCCGGCAGCCCTTGAGAGCGGCTGTCGCACCCCCATCTACGAGAGCAACGAAAGTCTTTCTTCCGGAGTAGTGATCATGAGCAAAGTCATCGGCATCGACCTGGGTACCACGAACTCCTGCGTCGCAGTCATGGAGTCGGGTAAGCCCCGCGTGCTGGAGAACAGCGAAGGCGACCGCACCACGCCCTCGATCGTCGCATTCACCAAGGACGACGAAGTCATCGTCGGGCAGTCAGCGAAGCGTCAGGCGGTGACCAATCCGCAGAACACGCTGTTCGCGGTGAAGCGTCTCATCGGTCGCAAGTTTCAGGACGACGTCGTGCAGAAGGACGTCGACATGGTTCCCTATAAAGTCGTCAAGGCTGACAACGGCGACGCCTGGGTGGAAGCCCAGGGCAAGAAGATGGCACCGCCGGAAATCTCGGCTCGTGTGCTGATGAAGATGAAGAAGACGGCCGAGGACTATCTGGGCGAAGAAGTCACTGAAGCCGTCATCACCGTGCCGGCGTATTTCAATGACTCGCAGCGTCAGGCAACCAAGGATGCCGGCCGCATCGCGGGCCTGAACGTCAAGCGCATCATCAATGAGCCGACGGCTGCCGCGCTGGCCTACGGCCTGGACAAGTCGGGCGGTGACCGCAAGATCGCCGTGTATGACCTGGGTGGCGGCACCTTCGACATCTCTATCATTGAGATTGCGGAAGTGGATGGCGAGCGGCAGTTCGAGGTGCTCTCCACCAATGGCGACACCTTCCTCGGCGGCGAGGACTTCGACATCAAGATCATCCACTTTCTGGCCGATCAGTTCCAGAAAGAGTCGGGTGTCGATGTGCGCCGTGATCCGCTGGCCATGCAGCGCCTCAAGGAAGCGGCTGAGAAGGCCAAGATCGAGCTCTCCTCCAGTCAGCAGACCGACGTCAATCTGCCTTACATCACTGCCGATGCGAGTGGGCCCAAGCACCTCAACGTCAAGCTGACTCGCGCCAAGCTCGAGTCGCTGGTCGAGGAGCTGGTGCAGCGGACCATCGGGCCGTGCAAGACCGCGCTCAAGGACGCCGGTCTGGATGGCAAGGGTGTCTCCGAGGTGATCTTGGTCGGTGGCCAGACGCGCATGCCGCTGGTCCAGAAATACGTGAAGGACATCTTCGGCCAAGATCCGCGCAAGGATGTGAATCCGGATGAAGCGGTGGCCATTGGTGCGGCCGTGCAGGGCGGTGTGCTCTCCGGCGAGGTCAAGGACGTTCTGTTGCTTGACGTGACTCCGCTATCGCTGGGCATCGAGACGCTGGGTGGCGTCATGACCAAGCTCATCGAAAAGAACACGACTATCCCGACCAAAGCGTCGAACGTCTTTTCGACAGCCGACGACAACCAGTCGGCGGTGACGATCCATGTGCTGCAGGGTGAGCGCGGACACGCGGCTGACAACAAGTCGCTGGGCAGGTTCGATCTGGCTGAGATCCCGCCGGCGCCGCGCGGCATGCCGCAGATCGAAGTGACCTTCGATATCGACGCCAACGGCATTCTGAATGTGTCGGCCAAGGACAAGGCAACCGGCAAGGAACAGCGGATCGTCATCAAGGCCAGTAGCGGTCTGTCGGAAGATGAGATCAAGCGCATGGTCGCGGATGCCGAAGCGCACGCCGAGGAAGACAAGAAGTTCCGCGAACTCGTCGAAGTGCGTAACCGCGCTGATGCGCTGGTGCATTCGGTCGAGAAGTCGCTCAAGGATCTGGGTGACAAGGTTAGCGGTGAGGAGCGGGCCAAAGTGGAGTCGGCGCTCGCTGAGCTGCGCACCGCGCTGAAGGGCGATGATCAGTCGGCCATCGAGAAGAAGAGCGAGGCGCTGGCCTCCGCAGCGGCTGGCATTGCGCAGCAGGCTTACGGAGCGGCTGGAGCTGCGGGTGCCGCCGGTGAGGGCGCCGCCAGCGCGGGTGCCAGTGCGCCCGGAGGCGAGAACGTCGTCGATGCGGAATTCGAGGACGTCAGCGACAAGAGTGGCAAGGGCAAACGCGATTGATGCGCGCCTGTCCGCCGTTCCTGGCAGTCTCCCGTCTAAGGATGATCGATGGCCAAGCGTGATTACTACAAGGTTCTGGATGTTGCACGCAACGCCACGGAGGATGAGCTCAAGAAGAGCTATCGCCGCCTGGCGATGAAGTTTCATCCCGACCGTAATCCGGGCGACAAGGAGGCCGAGGAGAAGTTCAAGGAGGCCAAGGAGGCCTACGAGGTTCTCTCCGACGCGCAGAAGCGCGCCGCCTATGACCAGCATGGTCACGATGGCATCGACGCCATGCGTCAGGGTGCTGGAGCCGGCGGCTTCGCCGGTGCCGAGGCCTTTGGTGACATCTTCGGCGACGTCTTCGGTGACATCTTCGGTGG
>CAYFPW010000062.1:0-8355 GCA_964345055.1 uncultured Steroidobacteraceae bacterium
CCACCATAGAGCCCGGCACGAATGCCTGTGGTCTTGATCATTAATCATCCCCCCCCAAGAAACGATTGAACGGACAAGAAACTCGGTCAAACGAAGATGTCTTTTCTTATCTGCATTACATATTCGTTTTAAACATTATGCTGATCCACAAATTTGGGCGCAAGCTTCCTGAAAGGTTGATTGGCGTACCGAGCATAAGTCCTCAGGCCATCGGCAACGCGTCGATGTAGTCGGCCATTCGCTTGCGCATAACTGCATCCGGCAAGCGACCCGAGCCACCACCCAGGTTGTCGATCATGTTCGCCGCCTTGGTGGTCGAGGGCGTGATGGCCGTGACGGCCGGATGACCCGCCAGGTATTTCAGGAAAAACTGCGCCCAGGTCGTGGCATCGAATTCCTTGGCCCAGTCCGGCACCGACCGTCCCGCGACGCGCCGGAACAGGCTGCTACGGCCAAAGGGCAGATACACCAGCACACCAATCTTCCGCTCCATCGCCAGTGGCAGGAGGCGCTGCTCGACATCACGGTTATCAATCGCGTAATCGAGCCCAACGAAATCCAGCGGCTCGTTACGCATCACCTGCTCGATGGCCGCGTACTGGTCCGGGGAAGTGGTCGTGACGCCGATGTAGCGAATCCGGCCCTGCTTCTTCAGATCCTTGAGAATGGGCAACTGGGTGGCGACATCGCCCATGTTGTGAACCTGGATCAGATCGATCTTGCTTACGCCCAGCTTGCGAAATGAATCCTCGATCTGCGCGGCGGCGGCAGTCGGATCAGCCTTGGCGGCGCCCCTGCCCGCCACATTCACTTTCGTGGCCCAGAACAGCCGGTTGGCGATGCCCAGCTCGCGTGCGAGCTGGCCCGACACCTGTTCTGAAGCGCCGTAACCGGGCGCGGTATCCAGCACCTTGCCGCCATGGTCGACCAGAGCCTTCATCACCTCACGCAGACCTTCGAGCTCGTCACTCCGGGCTGCCGCACTGAAAGTTGCGGAGCTACCCAAACCGATGATCGGGAGCATCTCGCCGGTGGATGGGATCGCACGCTGTAAAACGGACTGTTGTGCAGCGAACAGTCGGGCGTTGAGCGTCAGCGCGGCACCGGCTCCGAGAGCCAGTTCAAGACATTGGCGGCGGTTGATCATGGCGCTCTCCGGGAATGATGTGACACGCGCCGCCTGCGGGCGGCTTCGGTCAATACTAGTCAGGCCCGTTTCCACGGGTCAAAGCGCCGACGCAAAGAATTGTCTGCCCGGGAAGCGGGGCCAATGAAGCGCCCCGCCACCGCCCACGCCCCGTTATTTCGGGTCGTACTGCAGCGCGTACAGCCCGCAGTTGGTGTCGGAGAGCAGCATCACGCCATTGGGATCCACGTAGACATCGCAGGCCGAGGCGACGCGCGTCGCGCCGGGGCGGATGTCGATCAGGCGCTCCGGTGGCGGGGCCACGAAATAGGCCGTCTGCTTCGGCTCGAAGGGATTGCTGATGTCGAATACGCGCAGACCCGCGTTGTAGTAGGTCGAGAACACCAGGCTGGAACTGACAAAGGAGCCGGGCCGATTCTCATGCAGATTGTGCGGACCGAACTTGCCGCCCTTGGCGCAGAAGTTCTCTTCTGCAGGCGTCGGCAGCGTGGCAATCGAGACCGGATTGCTCAGGTCGCGGATATCGAAGATCCAGGTGTAGGGAATGCCGTTGGCGCAGTTGTTGGTCGTCGCCTCATCGGCCACCACCAGCAGGTTGCGATCCAACAGCGGGACTGCGGTGTGCGTGCCACCACTGAATGGCGGCGACCAGTTGCGATGCACCAGCAGCTTCGGGTGGGTCGGATCCTTGACGTCGTGAATGGTCAGGCCACCATCGCGCCAGGAGGCGAAGGCGATGTCGTTGCGGACGATGGCATGGTGCAGCGCCCAGCGCTGGCCCTGCTTCCACTGCGGCTCCTCGCGGCCCGCGCGCCACATGCCGGGCAACCACCACGTGGCGGCCAACTGGGGCTTGCTGGGGTCGGCAATATCGATCACGGCCAGAATGTGGTCGCTGTAGCCATCCAGATGTGCTGACACGTAAGCGTAGCGGCCACCGATGTACCAGATGCGATGCAATCCGATGCCGGGCATCGACAGGAAGGAAATCTCGCGCGGCGCAGCCGGGTTGGAGATGTCGTAGATGCGCAGGCCCGCGGCAAAATTCTGCTCGCGGCGCGAGAAGGAATCCGCCAGCGGATTGTCGAAATATTGCTGCTCGGCGGTGTACTGCTGCAATGCCCAGACGTTGGCGGCATTGACCACCAGCAGCAGGTTCTCGTGCACCTGCAGGTGCGGCGCCCGGGTGTTGGGCGGCGCGGGCACGAAAGCCACGGTCTTCATGTCGCGCGGATCGCGCACGTCGATGACTGAGAAGCCATCCGCAAACATATGACCCACGAACGCGTGGCCACGGCTGACCATGACCTGCACACCATCCGGCCGACCGCCCTGGTCACTGTGTCCCAGATAACGAATGTTCCAGGCCGAAGCCCCGGCCACTCCACCCTTGTCAGACATGTCTATCCTTCCGCTCGTCAACGCTTGTTCGCTTCCAGTTCCTCGAGGGCGAGGCCTTTTGCCTCCGGTCCCATCTGCGTGACCCCGACGGCCGCAATCACCAGCAGGATGGTGAGGAAGGTCACCACACCCGGCAGCCCATGCGATGTCTGAATCAGCAGGATCGTTGGCATGGCCAGCGCATTGCCCAGACGGCCTACGCCGGCGGCGATGCCAAAGCCTGAAGCACGCGCATTGGTGGGGAACAATTCCGAGGCAAAGATCTGCATTGAGTTACCGGCCAACTGGTAGCAGAAGATCATCGCGAAACCGGCGATCAGCAGCTGCTGGTCACTCTGGGCAAGTCCGAAAAGCACAGCCATGCAGCCAGCCAGAAGGAATGCGGTCACCGAAGTCCGCTTGCGACCAAAGCGATCGAGCGCAAACATCATGAACAGACTGGCGCAGGGCGCAGCCATCGTCATACCGAAGGAATAGCCCAGCGACTTGGTGATGGTGAAGCCTTGGCTGTACATGATGTTAGGCAGCCAGGTACCAAAGCCGATGGTGACACTGAAGAAGGCGCTGAAGCAGATCATGCCGGCCACCACCCGCCGCCGGTACTGCCGGAAGACAATGCCAAACGGATCGGAGGCCGCTGCGACCGGCGGACTGGCGGCGAAGGTCGCTGCCGGCGGGGGCGTGATACGCAGCCGCTTGAGGACCTCCAGCGCGCGATCACCCTGACCTCGGGCTGCAAGCCAGCGCGGGGATTCGGGCAGGCTGAAGCGCAACGCAAACACCAGCAGCGCACCACAACCGATGATGATCCAGATGCCGCGCCATCCCAGGGCATCACGTGCGAAGAGGGTGAACAGCGATGCGATGGGCCAGACACAAGCGCCACCGATCAGATGGATCATGGCAAGAATACGGCCGCGGATGCGCTTGGGGGCGTACTCACCGGCATAGGCAAAGCACAGCGGCTGCTCGGCACCCAGACCAATGCCGGCGATGAAGCGGAATATGCACAGCCAGGTGTAATTAGGGGAGAACGCGCTGGCCAGTGTGGCCAGACCGAACAGCAGCAGGTTGAACTGATAGACCGCCTTGCGGCCAATCCGATCGGTGAACTGTCCCTGCCCCACCGAGCCGATGCACAGACCCACCAGCGTTGCGCTCTGCGCCCAGCCCGCCTGAGTAGCGGTAGCGAATCCTGAATTAACCATGTCCGGGATCAGCGAACCCATGACAATGAAATTCAGCACGTCGAAGAAATAGCCTGCGGAAATCAGCAGGAAGATGCGCCAATGAAGCGGCGACATCTTGGCCTCGTCCATGGACGTGCCGACGAATTGTTCGATGGTTTGTGCCATGATCTTGGGGTATCTCTGCGTGAAGCCGCGTGGCGGCGTTGTTATGATTGAAAGTGTCACGCGGCTGGTGAGCGCCTGTCAATGTAAAAGGTGCGGCGTTAACGCCTTGGCCATGAAGTGCGTGAGCCATTCGTGTTGGGGTTCGAACTTCGGGGGTTCATGATGTCGACGACATCCTCACGTCCAATTCTGCTGCTGGCCATCGTCTGTGCAACGCTGGCAGCGCAAGGTAGTGATGTCTGGTCCGCGGAAACGCCAGCGCCTGCAACGCCCGCTGCGGCCACAGCACCGCCCAGCCCCTACCCGCCACCGGCCCCCGGTCCTTACGTGCGACCCGAATGGGCCTTCCTCACCACCTCGGCGCAGCAGCCGGCGGCCGAGGATCCGAATGCGCGCGTGACCGTGCCGGGCAGCAAGCTCTCCCACACCAATGCGGAAGTCGGCAACTTCTTCGCCGCCGTGGACTGGCACCCTGAGCGCCATGCGCCCATGCCCGAAGTGGTCGCCAAGGGCCGCAAACCCGATGTCTATGCCTGCGCGGTGTGTCACCTCACCTCCGGCATGGGCCACCCGGAGTCCTCGCATCTCGCTGGCCAGTCGGTGCAGTACATGATGCAGCAGATGGCGGACTTCAAGAGCGGCGCCCGGAAGGATCCCGCGCGCATGACGCGCATTGGCACAGCGACCACCGAGGAAGAGGCGCGTGCCGCCGCCGAGTGGTTCGCCGCCATCAAGCCAATACGCTGGATGAAAGTGGTCGAGACCGACAAAGTTCCGCGTAACTACGGCAATGGCGGACGCATGCGTCTGCCGTGGCCGGGTAAAGAGACCGAGCCGCTGGGCAAGCGTATCGTGGAACTGCCGCAGGACACGGCGCGGGCGGTCGCGCGTGACCCCTACTCCGGTTTCGTCGCCTACGTGCCCAAGGGAAGCGTGGCACGCGGCAAGGCGCTGGTGAAGAACGGCACGGATGGTGCCGCGACCGCGTGCGCGCTGTGCCACGGGCCGAAGCTGCAGGGAACCGCGGACGTTCCCGGCATCGCCGGCACCTCGGCGATCTATGCCGCCCGCCAACTCTATAACTTCCAGGTCGGTGATCGCGCCGGACCGCAGTCGGCGCTGATGAAAGCGGTTGTGGCGAAGATGACCGAGGATGACATCATCGCGGTCACCGCTTATCTGGCCACGCTGGATCCTTGAAAGCGGAGTGGCTGTGCGGTGCGCGAGTCGCTACCGGTTTGCGGACAGTCCTTCTTTATTTCCTTCCGGTTCTGGCGGATCATCCGTGATCGTGGCTGGTGCAGCAGCATTGGCATTTCGCATTTTGCAGGGGTTTATCGCATGAGCAGACTTTCCGCTTCCCGTCGCTGGTTCGCCGCCGTCGCGCTGAGTGTGGCCGTATCACTGACCACTGTATCACCCGCTTCAGCACAGACTCGCGAGGACGCGCGACTGATCAGCGCCACATCGGTACTGCAGGAATTCCGCGGATCGCCGGATCAGGACGTGCCCGATTGGCTGGTCGATCGCGCCTATGGCATCGCCGTGATCCCCGATGTGCTCAAAGCAGCACTGGTGTTCGGCGGCCGCTTCGGGAGCGGCGTGATGACAGTGCGTGACGAAGCGGGTCGCTTCAGCAGTCCGGTATTCCTGACCCTGCGTGGTGGCAACTGGGGCGCGCAGATCGGCGCACAGTCCACTGATGTGATCCTGGTATTCACCACCCGCCGCAGCGTCGAGAATTTCACGCGGAACACGCTGACGCTCGGCGCCGCCGCCTCGGTTGCCGCTGGCCCGCTGGGCCGCGCCGCTGAAGCCGCTGCCGGCAAGAATGCCGAGATTTTTTCTTACTCGCGCTCGCGCGGCTTGTTCGCCGGTGTGGCGCTCGAGGGTAGCGTCCTGTCTGTCGACAAGAAAGCCAACCTGAACTTCTATGGCAAGGATGTCGACGCCGCCACGATCTTTGCGGGCAAGGTCAGTTCGGATTCGCAATCCGCGCGGCGCTTCATCGCGGAAATCGTCGGCATGCTGCCAGCAGCATCGAAGCCTGCCAGCGGTCCGGGCGCATCCACCACGCCTTTAGCGCCGGCTGCCACCAATCCGGCGCCGGCCGCACGTCCTGCACCGGCTGCAGGCGCGGGCGCACAGACATTCCCACTCGAGGACGCCAAGCCCGGCAGCGAACCGCGCTAAGGCGCGGTCAGTCGGCCGCCAGCACCTTCACGAGCCAGCGGCCGATATCCGCTATTTCCTGCGGCGCTACTGAATGCGGCATCGGATAGCGATGCCATTCGACCGCATAGCCGGCAGCGCTCAAGTGGTCGCGGGCATGCTCGCCCATCGCCGGCGGCAAGATTGGATCGAAGTCGCCATGGGCAATGAACACCGGTGAAGTGAGCGTCACGGACTGACGCTCAGCCATCAGCTGTTCCGCCTGCAACAGATAACAGGAAAGACCCATGATGCCGGCCAGCGGCTGACTCAGACGCACCCCTGAATACAGCGCCATCGCGCCGCCCTGGGAAAATCCGGCCAGCACGATGCGGTTCGTGGCGATGCCACGCGCATTCTCGGCGGAGATGTATTCCAAGATCGCCTGATGCGATTGCCGGATACCGGCCTCATCCTGCCGCGCCATCCTATCGAAGCTTGGGATGTCGTACCACGCACGCATGGTGTGACCACCGTTGATCGTCACAGGACGAACCGGCGCATGCGGAAAGATGAAGCGCGTCGCGCAGGGCAGGAATGACAGCAACTCCGGCACCACCGGCTCAAAGTCATGACCGTCAGCGCCGAGCCCGTGCAGCCAGATCACACTGGCAGCAGGCGCAGCACCCGTGGTGACCTCAACGTACTCAGCGGACACAGTTGCTCAGCAGTTCTGTCAGCACGGAGGCGGCGCGCACACATTGCTCGCGCGTCACATCCAGATGAGTGGCAACACGCACCGTGCGCGGACCGAAGGCATTGATCAGCACACCGCGCGCCCGTGCCAGCGCCGACAGCCCTGGCGCATCCACCGACACGCTGTCCGGCAGATGGAAGACGACGATATTGGTCTGCACGGTGGCCAGATCCAGCAGTACCGGCGCCTTTGCTGCCAGCGCTTCGGCGAGGGCACGCGCATTGGCATGATCCTCGGGAAGCCTGGCCAGATGATGATCCAGCGCGTACAGCGCGGCGGATGTGAAGACACCGTTCTGGCGCATGGCGCCGCCAAGACGATGACGGTGGCGCGACGCCGCCGCGATCAGATCCTTCGAGCCGGCCAGCAGCGAGCCACCGGGAGCGCCTAGTCCCTTGCTAAACGCCACAGCCACCATATCGAACGGCGCGGACAGTTCACTGACCGTCAGGCCGCTGGCCACGCTGGCATTCCACAGCCGCGCACCATCAAGGAAGGTCGCCATGCCCAGCTCACGAGCCGCAGCGCAAATGCGCAGCACCTCGGCCTGTGGCACCACCACGCCGCCGGCACGGTTGTGCGTGTTCTCCACCTGAACCAGCGTGGTCATCGGGAACATCGCGAAGTTGCGCGGCTTCACGGCTGCGCGCATCTGCTCGGCCGTGAACCAGCCGCCCTGCCCGATTTCCTGCAGCTGCACACCGGCATTGGCCGCCGCACCGCCCACCTCATGCCATCCGGCATGCGACTCGCGCGAAGCAATCACTTCATCACCCGGCCGCGTCAGCGTGCGCAGCGCCGCCTGATTGGCCATGGTGCCAGTGGGCAGCCACACCGCCGCTTCCTTTCCAAGCAGTTCAGCGCAGCGCGCCTGCAGCCGGTTGGTGCTTGGATCCTCACCATATTGATCGTCGCCCACCGGCGCTGCAGCCATCGCTGCGCGCATTGCGGCGGTAGGTCGAGTGACGGTATCGGAGCGCAGGTCTATCAGGTCAGTCATGAGCGTCGGGCACCCGGATCAGGAGTTGGAAAACTGAACACTACCGAGCCGAGCGTTAGCGTTCAGGTCTGTCGGAGACAGCATACGATATAAAGCCTTCGATACCGACCTAGGCGTCGCACCTGTCCTGGGGCGACTCAGTCGGCAAGCTTGAACGCCACGCCGCACCCGCCCAGCCCGCAGTAGCCGTCGGGATTCTTGGCCAGGTATTGCTGGTGATAGTCCTCGGCGTAGTAGAACTGAGGTGCAGCACGCAGCTCGGTGGTGATCGCTCCGTAACCGGCGGCGCGCAGTGCGCCCTGATATTGGCTCAGCGAACTCTCCGCTGCGTTTTGCTGGGCATCACTGTAGTAATAGATGGCGGAGCGGTACTGGGTGCCGATGTCGTTGCCTTGGCGCATGCCCTGCGTGGGATCGTGTCGCTCGAAGAAAAGCTGCAGCAGTTGCTCGTAACGGATCTGCTGTGGATCAAACACCACGAGCACAACTTCGGCATGGCCGGTGCGGCCGCTGCACACGAGTTTGTAGTCGGGATTGGGCGTGG
>CAYFPW010000063.1:0-6181 GCA_964345055.1 uncultured Steroidobacteraceae bacterium
AAGCCGTTGTACAGCGCGATCATCTGCGGCATGTCGGTCATGGCGACGCGCTTGCCGGTGATCCAGGCCACGGCTGTGCCCGTGACGATGGCGGTGATGATCCAGAGGTAGTTCGTCATCCCCGGGTAGAGGAACGTGAACAACGTTGCGACCAGCATGCCCGCGCCGGCCCAGACGATACCGCTGCGCGCGGACACCGGCGAGCTCATGCGCTTCAGACCCATGACGAACAGGAAAGCCGTCAGCAGATAGCTGACCTGAATCAACCACTGTGCAGTGGTGGCGCCGAGAAGCGGCGAGGTGTCGGCAGCGTCCATCAGTGTCCCCCGCGCTTCGGCTTGTTGCCGCTGCTCTTGAACATTTCCAGCATGCGTTCGGTCACGACGTAACCGCCAGCGGCATTGCCCGCCGCCATGAACACACCGACGAAGCCGATGACCTTTTCCAGCGTAGTGGTGGCATTGCCCAACGCGACCATCGCGCCGACCAGCACGATGCCGTGGACGAAGTTGGAGCCCGACATCAGCGGCGTGTGCAGGATCACCGGCACTTTGGCGATGATCTCGTAGCCTGTGAAGGCGGCGAGCATGAAGATGTACAGGGCGACGATACCGGTGATGGTGACGATCATGACTTGTTCTCCAGGGCCGCGCCTTCGACCACCTTGCGGGTGGCTTCGTGCTTGATGGCGCCGGCATGCGTGAGGCAGGACTGAGCAAAGACTTCGTCCTGCCAATCGATGGCCAGTTCGCCGGCTTTGTCGATGGCCGGCTTGAGGAAGTTGAACAGGTTGCGGGCGTACATCTCGCTCGCGTGGTAGGACAGCGAACTGCCCAGATTCACGGCGCCGACGATACGTACACCGTTGTGCTCCACCGTTTCGCCGGCACGCGTCAGTTCGCAATTACCGCCTGACTCGGCGGCGATATCGACGATCACCGCGCCGGCCTTCATCCGCTCCACGGCGGCACGCGACACGATGCGCGGCGCACGCCGGCCTGGTACTGAGGCGGTAGTGATGACCGCGTCGGCCACGGCGATGCGCGAATCCAGCACTTCCTGCTGCTTCGCCTTTTCCTCGTCCGTCAGCTCGCGGGCGTAGCCGCCCGTGCCGTCGGCCGATACGCCGGTCTCGATGAACTTGGCGCCCAGCGATTTGACCTGCTCTTTGGTGGCGCTGCGCACGTCATAGGCCTCGACCACGGCGCCCAGGCGCCGGGCCGTGGCGATGGCCTGAAGGCCCGCGACGCCAACGCCGACCACCAGCACCTGCGCCGGACGGATGGTGCCCGCGGCGGTGGTGAGCATCGGCAGAAAGCGGTCGAGGGTGTTCGCGGCGATCAGCACGGCCTTGTAGCCGGCCACCGCAGCCTGCGAAGACAGCGCGTCCATGGACTGCGCACGCGAGATACGCGGCACGAATTCCATGGCAAAACTGGTGATGCCGCGATCTTTCATCGCGCGCACTTCGGCGGCACGGGCGTGCGCCTGCATGAAACCGATGACCACCGCGCCGCTCTTGAGTGCGCCGATCTGTTCCAGCGTCGGCGGCTGCACGGTCAGCAGCACATCGCTTTGGGCCAGAATGGTGGCAGCGTCAGACCACTGGACGTTCTTGAACAGCGCATCGGGAAACTGTGCGGCGACACCGGCGCCTTTCTCGATCAGAACACGAGCGCCGGCCGCGGCAAATTTACCCGCTATTTCCGGCACCAGGCTGACACGCTTTTCCCCGGGAGCGCACTCCGCGAGCGCTCCGATTGTGACTGGCATCGTTGATCCTCTCGAAGGCGCGCTGACCGCGGCTTTCCCATTGAATTGTGGCACAAAACGCGCTTATCTTACAGGCATGGGCATGCTGGAGGATGATCACCGGCTAGTCATTTACACCGTTGCGGCAGGACTGTCGCAGATGGTGTTGCGCACGAATGTTTCGGGTATGCCTCTGGAGTGGATCGACTACCGCGAGGCAGCCCGGCTGTACCACCAAGATCAGGTGGCCTACACCTGCGGTTCCGTTCTTTTCCGCCTGCATGGCGGTATCAGCGCGCTGACGGGGCAGCGCACCGTGGTCGAAGTCAGTTCCATCGTCGCCACGGTGGGGCAGACGGGCAATCCCGGCAACACAAGGCAGGATTACGTCCCGCCGCTCAACAACGAGACCCTGTTCCGGCGCGATGCGCACCTGTGCATGTACTGCGGCGGGCGGTTTCCGGCACGCGAACTGTCTCGCGATCATGTTCGGCCCTTCAGCCAGGGTGGTCAGGACACCTGGAAGAACGTCGTCACGGCCTGCCTCCGCTGCAACAACTACAAAGCCTGGCGGACTCCCGAGCAAGCCAAGATGCAGCTGATTGCCGTGCCGTTCCAGCCCACCTACGCCGAGTACATCTTCCTGAAAGGGCGCCGTGTGCTGGCTGATCAGATGGAGTACCTGCTGGCGCACTTCCCGCGCTCCAGTCCGCTGCACGCCCGTATCCAGCGCTGGCTGTCCTGATGCCTGCGGCTGCGCGGTATGATGCCGCGCGTGGTGTATCTCATCGACGCGTCGGTCTATGTCTTCCGTGCCTGGTACTCGATGCCGCCGGACCTGCGCGATTCAGAAGGCAATCCCACTCAGGCGTTGTACGGCTTCGCGCGCTTTCTCGGTGACCTGATCGAGAAGCGCCGCCCGGAATACCTCGGCGTGGCTTTCGACGAGAGCTTGGGCGCCACGGGTTACCGCGAGCGGCTATATCCGGCCTACAAAGCCAATCGTGAGTCCGCGCCGGTGGAACTGAAACGCCAGTTTGCACTGTGTCGTCAGTATTGCAGGCTGCTGGGTGTGGCCGAATACGCCAGCGAGGAATTCGAGGCCGACGATCTGATCGGCACGCTGGCCACCATGATGCGCGGACACGGCCTGCGCATTACAGTGGTGTCGCGCGACAAGGATCTGTCGCAGCTCGTCGGACCCGGCGATGTCTTCTGGGATTACAGCGACTCGGCGGAATATCACTACGATCAGGTGGCGGAGCGATTCGGCGTGCGCCCCGAGCGCATGGCCGACTACCTGGCGCTGACCGGCGACAGTGTCGACAATATTCCCGGCGTTCCGGGCATCGGTCCCAAGACCGCCGCGGCGCTGCTCACTGCGTATGCATCGCTGGATGCCATCTATGCTGATCTGCCGGGGACGGCCCGGCTGCCGGTGCGTGGCGCGGCCCGCTTGCCGCAGAAACTCGCCGAGCACCGTGATGCCGCATATCTGGCCAGATCGTTGACGCGCATCCACTGCGCAGCACCGATCCCCGCCAGCAAGGACACATTGCGGCGTTCCCGCCCTGATGTCGCAGGTCTCGCGGAGTTCTGCGCACAGCAAGGCTTCGGTGCCATGCTGGCGCGGCAGGCTGAGCGGATTTCAGCCCTTTAGATTTTCAGCCCGGCTTCTTGACGTAGACCTTGCACCAGCCGTTGGCATTCACCAGCTTGCCGGGGAACAGGTTGCACGGGCGCCAGGTATCGCCGGCTTGACCCTGCAGCTGCAGACAGTTGCTGCAGCGCTGCTCGGGCTTGTAAGTCGCAAACTGCTTGGCGTCCACCTTGGCGCCATCCTCGTGATAGGCCAGTGCCACGGCGGTTGGATCGTTGGCCGCCAGATGCGGCAGGGCCTTGGCGTCAGCGGCACGTGCGGTGGCAGCAGCCACCAGCGTTCCGGCGGCAGTGGCCAGTGCGGCCAGGGCTTCACGGCGGTTCATGGTTTCACTCATCGTCGACTCCGTCATCTCGTGGTTACGACAGGTACGTTTCATTCTAGCGCTTCGGGTTGCGCTATTCTTGATCCAGTCGAATTAAATGCGTTTCAGACGTCGTCTCGGGGGATGCCGGTGAAGCCAGACAACATCGAATCGGCGTTGCAGGAAGTTCGCACTTTTGCGCCACCCGAGGGGTTCGTGGCCCGTACCCGGGTTGATAGCGCCGTGCTGGAGTCGCTCCGTCGCGAGGCCAGCGCTGATCATCTGGGCTTCTGGGCCAGGATGGCGCGGGAACAGCTTCACTGGGCGCGATCTTTCACCGTCGTGCTGGATGAGAGCGACGCACCCAATTACCGCTGGTTCACGGACGGCCAGCTCAATGTCTCCTACAACTGCCTCGACGCGCATTTGGCGCAGCGTGCCGACAAGGTGGCCATCCTCTTCGAGGGAGAGCAGGGCGACGTGCGGCGCCTCACCTACCGCGAACTCCATGCCGAGGTGTGTCGCTTCGCCAATGCCCTTGTTGCGCTGGGTGTCACAGCGGGCGATCGCGTGGTCATCTATCTGCCGATGGTTCCGGAGGCGGTGGTGGCCATGCACGCCTGTGCCCGCATCGGTGCCGTCCATTCCGTGGTGTTCGGCGGCTTTGCGTATCACTCGCTGCGCGAGCGCATCGAGGATGCCGGGGCCAAAGTGGTCATCACTGCCGATGGGGGTCATCGCGGTGGCGCGGTGGTGGAGCTGAAGGCGGCCGTTGATAAAGCCATCGATGGCGATGCCTGCCCCAGCGTGCAGCGAGTCGTGGTGCTGCGCCGGACCGGACGAGCAGTACCGATGGTTCCAGAGCGCGACCTGTGGTGGCATGAACTGACCGCCGCTCAATCCGCCGAGTGCGCGCCGGTCTGGGTTGATGCCGAGCATCCGCTGTTCCTGCTCTATACCTCAGGTTCCACGGGCAAGCCCAAGGGCATCCAGCACGCCAGTGCGGGCTACCTGCTCGGTGCAAAGCTCACCAGCCAGTGGGTGTTCGATCTGCGCGATGACGATGTGTTCTGGTGCACCGCCGATGTGGGCTGGGTGACCGGCCACAGTTACGTCGCCTACGGACCGCTCTCAGCGGGTGCGACCATTGTCATGTACGAAGGCGCGCCGACCGTTCCGGATGCGGGCCGTTTCTGGAAGATCTGCCAGACGCATGGCGTCACTATCTTCTACACCGCACCGACGGCGCTGCGCGCGCTGATGAAACTGGGCGACGAGATTCCCGGTGGCTACGACCTCTCGAAGATCCGCCTGCTTGGCAGCGTCGGTGAGCCCATCAATCCGGAAGCGTGGATGTGGTATCACCGTGTCATCGGCAAGGAGCGTTGTCCGATCGTCGATACGTGGTGGCAGACCGAGACGGGCGCCATCATGATCGCGCCGCTTCCCGGCGCCGTGGCCACCAAGCCCGGTTCCTGCACGCTGCCGCTGCCCGGAATCGACGCCGCCATCGTCAATGACAACGGCGATGAAGTCACCGCCCCGGATGCCGGCGGTTATTTGGTGATTCGCAAGCCCTGGCCATCGATGCTGCGCACCATCTGGCGCAACAACGACCGTTATCTCGCGGCATATTGGGAAAAATTCCAGAATCGTTATTACGTCGCCGGGGACAGCGCGCACCGCGACCGCGAGGGCTACTACTGGATAATGGGCCGCATCGACGACGTCCTGAAAGTTTCAGGGCATCGACTGGGAACGATGGAAATCGAATCAGCGCTGGTGGCGCATCCGCGCGTTGCCGAAGCCGCGGTGGTCGGCCGGCAGCATGACGTCAAGGGAGAGTCGGTGTTTGCCTATGTGGTTTGCAAGGGCTCACGACCCACCGGCGATACCTCTGCGCTGGTGCAGGAGCTGCGCGACTGGGTGGCCGAACAACTCGGACCGATTGCCCGCCCCGACGACATCCGCTTCACTGACAATCTGCCGAAGACGCGCTCGGGCAAGATCATGCGTCGTCTGCTGCGCGCCGTGGCGCGCGGCGAGCCAATTACTCAGGATGTCTCGACGCTGGAGAACCCGGCTATCGTCGAGCAGCTGCGCGGGTCAGACACTCAGTCCTGAGCACGAATCAGCCGCGCCAGTGCAGCGGCATGATCGGCGCGTCCATTCAGTGCCGGGATGTAGTCATAGTCCGTGCCGCCGGCATGCATGAAGATCTCGCGTCCGCCGATGGCGATTTCTTCCAGCGTTTCGAGGCAATCGACTGCAAAGCCCGGACACATGACGACCAGGCGTCGGGTGCCGCTCGCTGCCAGTTCTTCTAAGCGATCATCAGTGGCCGGTCCAAGCCACTTGGCGGCACCGAAGCGTGACTGAAAACTCAAAGACCATTCCGATCGCGACAGGCCAAGCGCTGCGGCCAGCAGCGCACCGGTGGCATGACACTGGCGTTCGTAGTCATC
>CAYFPW010000063.1:6281-8304 GCA_964345055.1 uncultured Steroidobacteraceae bacterium
TTGCGCCGGCACGTTGGGTTCAGCGTACAGGTAGGCCACATCCACCAGCCATCGATCCGGTTCGGTGCGCTGCAGTTCATTGGCCAGCGCATCGCGCAACTGCATGCCGTATACGGCCAGCGGTGAACCCGCCTCGGTCCAGATGCGCTGGTAGTTGCGGGCGCTGCGCGGACCGCGCAGCGGCAGGATCACGCCGTTGAGCAGAGGCAGCCAGAACAGGCGCGGCAGTTCTACCACGCGCGGATCGGCGAGGAAGCGACGCAGGAAGCGGCGCACTTCAGGTGCGCGTGGTGCTGTCGGTGTGCCGGTGTTGACCAGCAGGACTCCGGTCCGTGGCGTGCTCAATGAAGTTGCTCCTGAAGAAAGGCCAGCGTGCGCTGAAAAGCCAGCTGCGCGGAAGCCGCGTCGTAGCTGTCGCGCTGGTTGCAGTTGAAGCCGTGACCGGCCGGATAGAAGTGGAAGATGCCTCGCGGAAACAGCGCGCGTGCCTTCTCGACGTCAGCGAGCGGAATCATCGTGTCGTGTTCACCAAAGTGCAGCAGCATCGGCACTGACGGTGCGCCGTCGAGATTCTCGCCGATGCGACTGGCGTAGTAGCTCACGGCAGCGTGTACCGGCAGCGAGCGCGCACCCAGCCACGCCAACAGCCCGCCCCAGCAGTAGCCGATCAGCGCCACACGACCGGCATGGCGCACCACGTTGATCGCGGCGGTGATGTCACGCAAGGCATCCTCGCGCTTCACCTGCAGCATATAGCCGCGGGCGCGCTGGGTTTCCTCGGGTGAATAGCCGCATGTGACATTGCGGCCGACGCGATCGAATAGCGCCGGCGCAATGGCCACATAGCCTTCCGCCGCGTACTGATCGGTGACTTGCCGAAGGTGTTCGTTGACGCCGAAAATTTCCTGCAGGATTACGACGGCGCCGCGCGGTTGTGCAGGCGGCGCCGCGATCCAGGCATTGAACGTGTGGCCATCGCGTGCCATCAACGTTTGCCATTCACCCATCGCGGCGGCGCCGTCCGTGTGTCAGCCGACGTAGGCGTCGGCTTCGATCTCGACCAGCATCTCCGGCGAGATCAGCGCCTTCACCTCGACCATGGCCGTGGCCGGACGAATGTCCTTGAAGAACTCGCCGTGCGCGCGACCAATCTTTTCCCACTCAGCAATGTTGGTGACGAAAACACGGGTACGCACCACATGAGCCATCGTGGCGCCCGCACGCTGCAGCGCTGCTTCGATGTTGGTCAGAGCCTGCTTGGTCTGCTGATAGGCGTCGCCGGTGACCTTGCCATCGGCGCCGGACCCCGTGGTCCCGGAGACGTGGATGTACGGCCCCACGACCACCGCGCGCGAATAGCCAATGACGGGTTCCCAGCTGGAACCACTGGAAATGTTCAATCGAGACATCAGTTACGCCCTCTCAAGAATTGCACTCACACCCATACCGCCTGCCGTGCAGGCCGATGCCAGCCCGAGCTTCGCGGTGGAATCCTGCGCCAGGATTTTGGCCAGGCCCGCAAGAATACGCGCGCCGGTGGCGGCAAACGGATGACCGACGGCCACACTGCCACCTTTGACGTTCAGTCGCGGCATATCGATGGTGCCCAGCGGCTGTTGGAGTCCGAGACGGTCGCGACAGAAGTCGGCTGACTGCCACGCCTGCAGAGTGCACAGCGGCACGGCCGCGAACGCTTCATGGATCTCGTAGTAATCGAAATCCTGCAGCGCCAGGCCCGTGTCGCGCAGCATCGCGGCGACGGCGTAAGCCGGCGCCATCAACAGACCCTCCGCGCCGGTGGCGAAATCCACCGCCCAAGTCTTGCCGGCCCGCAGCCACGCGAGAATCGGCAGTTGGCGCGCGCGCGCCCATTCCTCACTGGCCAGCAGCAGTGCGCTGGCGCCGTCGGTCAGTGGCGTGCTGTTGCCGGCGGTCAGAGAGCCGCTGCCGCGGGTGTCGAACACCGGGCGCAGACTGGCCAACTTCTCCAGCGAGGTATCGGCGCGGACATTGTTGTCGCGCT
>CAYFPW010000064.1:0-8299 GCA_964345055.1 uncultured Steroidobacteraceae bacterium
GGACCGCAGGCATATTGCAGCGACAAGGATCCAATCGACACATACAGCGGCAGCAGCAGCGTCGCACCAAAAAAGCACAGCAGCAGCGCGCGGCGCCGACCCCACTGGTCCGCAATCCAGCCGAAAGCCTGATAGCCGATGAACATGCCGATGTTCAGAACGATGATGAAATCCGCCATGTCAGCTACGGCGAGACCACGCTCACGCTGCAGATAGGTTGGCAGCCAGCTGCTCGCACCCCAGTAACCACTGACGGCACAGGCCGCTGCGAGCGTGCCCAAGATGGTGTTGCGCCGATACTCCGGCGCAAAAATCTCGCGGATGCGGCTGTGCCCGGCGGCCGCGCCTTGGCCATCCGCGCTCGGTTGTGCCGCGCGCTCGCGCCGCTTTTGCAGCCATTCCGCGGACTCGGGCACGAACAGTGCGACATAGAGAGCGCCCAGCACAGCACCACCACCCAACAGGAACAGTCGCCGCCAGCCAAACTCTGGCAGTACGACGCGCGCGATCAATGCGGCAACGATATAGCCTATGGGCCAGCTGCTCATCACCCATGCAATCGCACGACCGCGATGCTTGGCTGGCCAGGCTTCATGCACATAGGCGGCCACGACACCCCAGGTTCCACCCAGTCCGATGCCGGCCATGAAACGCAGGGTCAGCAGCTGCAACCAATCCTGCGCCCACGCACCGGCGGAGGTGAAGAGCGCGAACAACGCGACGCATATGGACAGCGCGCGGCGACGGCCGTAGTTATCGGCGTACCAACCCACGACGACGCTGCTGAGTCCGACCCCAAGCAGGCCCGCCGTACCCAGCAGCCCCGCCTGCGAGGCTGTCAACTGCCACTCCTTTGAGATCGCCGATAGCGACAGCGCCAGCACCATGAAATCCATGGCATCAAACGCATAGCACAGGAAACCTGCAATCAATACTCGCCAACGCGCATCGTTCATGCGTCCCCCTCCTGATCGTTATAGGCTAGTCTAGCTTGCGAATCCTGCTGCAGGTTCCCGAATGTCAAACCTCAGAGCGCGCTTGTCACCCATGGTTCTGCTCTGTCTGGCAGCCACCTGGGTGATCTGGGGCTCCACCTATCTCGCCATCCGCTTTGCGCTCCGCGGTCTGCCACCCTTCTTTCAGATGGGCAGCCGTTTCGTTGTCGCCGGTGGTCTGGTGCTGGCGTGGATGCGTTGGCGTGGCGCCCTCTGGCCAAACTGGCGCCAATGGCGCCATGCCGCCATCGTGGGCTCGCTCCTGCTGGTCACCGGCATGGGCGGCACCGCCGTTGCCGAGCAGACCCTGCCCTCTGGTCTCGTCGTGGCCTTCGTGGCCGTCATTCCGGCTCTGGTCTCGTTGTTCAACCTCTTCGCAGGAGTGCGTCCCGGTCGGCTGGAACTCGCCGGCATGGCGGTCGGGTTTATCGGTGTGGTGCTGCTGACACGTGGCGCCGCTTTTCATGCCTCGCCGACTGGACTGGCCGCTATCAGCCTCGCCGTCTGCAGCTGGGCGCTGGGCAGTGTGCTGAGCCAGCGAAGCTGTCCACTCGCGCCGGGTGCCATGGGATACGGCAGTGAGATGCTGGTAGGCGGGATTTTCCTGCTGCTTATTTCCCTGGCTGTGGGTGAACATCCGCAGTGGCCACCAGAGCCGCTGGTCTGGGGTTCGTGGCTGTACCTGGTCATCTGCGGCTCGCTGCTGGCGTTCAACGCCTACATGTATCTGCTCGACCACAGCTCGGCTGCAACGGCTTCGAGCTATGCGTTCATCAATCCACTCATTGGTCTGCTGCTGGGTACGACTCTCGGTGGCGAAATGGTCAGCGGCGACGAGTGGATGGCAGCGGGTGTGATCCTGGCAGGCGTCGTACTGTTGTTGAGCGGACGCTGAACCATCACCGCGGTAATATTGCGGCAAGTCGAACAATAATCATCATGGGGCATCGGACATGAACAAGGCGGGTACCGGATCATCCTCATCATTGCTCTCGGTGGTGGCACAACACACCTGCGCATGGGCTGAGCGCTGGTTCCCGGACGCCTTCGCATTCACGGTCACCGTAGTGGCCATCGTCACGCTTGCTGCATTGGCCAATGGTGCGCCGGCCGCCAACGTCGTTGCACAGTTCGGCACCGGCTTCTGGAACCTGATCCCCTTCACAATGCAGATGAGCATGCTGGTCATCGGCGGGTATGTCACCGCGGACTCCCCACCCGTGGCACGACTCATCGCCTGGCTGGCACGGCTGCCGCGCACTGGCCGCGGCGCAGTCGCAATGATCGCCTTCCTCAGCATCGTGCTCTCGTTGATCCACTGGGGCCTGAGCCTGATCTTCAGCAGCCTACTGACACGTGCGCTGGCACGGCGGACCGATCTGCCTATGGACTATCGAGCGGCCGGTGCCGCCACCTGCATGGGTATCGGTTCGGTCTGGGCGCTGGGTCTTTCATCCTCTGCCGCGCAGTTGCAGGCGAATCCTGCCAGCATGCCTCCGGCACTGCTGAAGATCACCGGTGTTATCCCATTCAGCGAGACAATCTTCACCTGGCAGTCGCTCACCATGATGGTGATACTCAGTGCGGTCACCACTTTCATCTCATGGAAGACTGCACCCGACGAATCCGTAGCGATGCCGGCTGCGCGCCTCGGTGTGGACCTAACACCACAGGCACCGACTCCGTCGCAGCGCTCACGGCCCGGCGAGTGGCTAGAATACAGCCCGCTGCCCAGCCTGCTGCTGGTTGCACTCGGCGGCGCATGGGTCTGGCACGAGTTTGCCGCCAAGGGCCCCGCCCTTGCCATCTCCGCTCTCAACACCTACAACCTGATCTTCCTGCTGCTGGGCCTATTGCTGCAGTGGCGACCGCGCGCCTTTCTCGACTCGGTCGGCCGCAGCGTGCCGCACATCGCGGGTGTACTGGTGCAGTTTCCGCTGTACGGCGCCATCGGCGCGATACTCAGCAACGCCGCCAATGCAGACGGACTGACACTCACTCATCAGCTCAGCCAGCTAATCGGGCGTTTCGCCAGCACAGACAGTTTTGCCGTTGTGGTCGGAAGCTACTCGGCCATACTCGGACTGTTCGTGCCTTCAGCCGGTGGCAAATGGTTGATCGAAGCGCCCTACGTGATGCAGGCAGCCAACGATCTGCACTACCACCTAGGCTGGGTCGTCCAGATTTACAACGCCGGTGAAACGCTGGCCAATCTGATCAACCCGTTCTGGATGCTGCCGGTGCTCGGCATACTCGGTCTGCGGGCGCGCGATCTCATCGGCTATACCTTCGTGCAGTTTCTTGTGAACATGCCCCTGGCGTTGTTCCTGCTCTGGGCACTGGGGCGCACCTTCACCTACCACGCGCCGGTTGGGGTTCCCTGAACGACACCGCTGCAACCCCTACTCTCGCAACGCGGCTGCTGGTGGGCGGTCGCGATGTCTATGCCTGCATGTTGGATGGCATTGCGTCAGCCACACGCGTGGTGCGCATTGAGACCTACATCTGGAAGAGCGGTGTCGTCGCGGACCGTTTTCTGCAGGCACTCCATGCCGCTGCGGCGCGCGGTGTACGCGTAGAACTGCTCCTCGACGCGTTTGGGTGCGAAAGCCTTGGCGAGAGCTACTTCAATTCACTGCGCGCTGCCGGCGCTCGCGTCGTGCACTTCAATCCGCACAAGTGGCTGAGGGGAAGCTTTCGCGACCATCGCAAGCTGCTCACGATCGACGGCGAGAGGGCCGTCGTCGGTGGGCTCAACATCGCCGATGAATACGACGGCGACGGTGTCGAATCAGGCTGGCGTGATTTCGCCGTCGAACTGCGCGGCGCGATTGTCAGCGCTTTGGATGCCAGCCTCGACGAGATGTTCGCACTGGCCGACTTTGCCCCCATGGCTGTGGCGAGGTTCGCGGGTGGTTTTCGGAAACGGCGACGAAAGAGCCTTGCGCGGGAGGAAGGTCCCGCCGCTCGATTGCTGGTCAGCGGAGCCGGTACGCGCAGCGGCAGACTGCAACGCGCCTTGCGCCGCGACCTGTCTGGCTCCACCGACCTGACGGCCTATGCCGCCTATCTACTGCCGACCGGCCGTATACGTCGTGCCATGCGACGTGTGGCCCGACGCGGCAGCGCGCGCCTGATCGTTGGCGCCCGCTCCGACGTGCGGCTGGTGCAGTGGGCTGCGGAGCGGCTGTATCCGTTCTGGCTCCGAAGCGGTGTGAAGCTGTATGAATATCAGCCCCAGGTCGTGCACGCGAAGCTAATCGTGATCGACGATATCGTCTACGTCGGATCTGCGAATTTGGACATCCGTAGCCTGCGCATCAATTATGAGCTGCTGGTACGAATTGAATCTCGTGCGCTTGCTGCACAGGTTCGCCAGAGATTCGATTCAGATCTCGCGCGTTGCCGGGAAATCGATCGCGCAACTTGGCGGCGAGGCAGGCGCTGGTGGTACGGGCTGCGCTCGCTGTGGGCTTACCTGCTGCTGGTCAGGCTGGATCCATTCCTGACTCGGCACGGACGGAGCAAGCGATTCTGACGCTCGCCGCGCCCCAATCTCGGTGGCGGATCAGATATCGAGATTGGCCACGGACAGCGCGTTCTTCTCAATGAATTCCCGACGCGGCTCAACCTGATCGCCCATCAACGTGGTGAAGATCTCGTCAGCGGTGAGTGCATCATCGATCTTCACCTGCATCAGCCGGCGCTCTGCCGGATTGATCGTGGTGTCCCAGAGCTGTTCAGGGTTCATTTCGCCCAGGCCCTTATAGCGCTGGATTGACTGGCCCTTGCGCGCCTGATCAAACAGCCATTGCACCGCTTCCTTGAAGCTCGTGACTTCGCGATGCTGCTCGCCACGCGAAACGCGCGCGCCAGGACCCACCAGCCCCGCAAGCGTCTTGCCCAGTTCGGCCAGACGTCGGTACTCGCCCGACTCGAAGAATTCACGCGGCAATTGTTTTTCGGTGACGCTGCCGTGCTCGGTGCGGTGGACAATCACGCGTGCCGGATGGCCTTCCAGGCCCGCACGAACTTCCACCCGATAAACGCGGGAAGCCTCCTCGTGTGCATTGAGGCTGGTCTGCAAGCTCACGCACCACTGCTCGAGGAATCCATCGCGATCGAAATCAGCGGCGGTCACTTCCGGCTGATAGATCAGCTGCTCAAGCAGTCGCGCATCGTAGCGACGCGCCCAACGCTCGATGATGGATTGTACTTCTGTGTAACGCCGGACCAGATTTTCGAGCGAAGCTCCGGCCAGCGGCGGCGATGAAGCATTCACCGTGAGGGTGGCATCCTCAAGCGCGCTACCGAGCAACAATGCGGTCAGCTCGCCATCATCCTTGACGTAGACCTCGCTCTTGCCGCGTTTCACCTTGTACAGCGGCGGCTGGGCGATATAAACGTGGCCGCGCTCGATCAACATCGGTATTTGCCGATAGAAGAAGGTCAGCAGCAGCGTGCGGATGTGGCTCCCGTCCACGTCGGCGTCAGTCATGATGATGACGCGATGATAGCGGAGCTTGTTGATGTCGAAATCATCACGGCCGATGCCACAACCGAGAGCGGTGATCAGCGTGCCCACTTCGGCTGACGAGAGCATCTTGTCGAAACGTGCCTTCTCCACGTTCAGGATCTTGCCCTTCAGCGGCAGGATGGCCTGAGTACGACGATCACGCCCCTGCTTGGCTGATCCGCCTGCGCTGTCACCCTCGACGATGAAGATTTCCGACAACGCAGGATCTTTTTCCTGGCAATCAGCCAGCTTGCCGGGCAGTCCGGCGATATCGAGTGCACCTTTGCGGCGTGTCATCTCACGCGCCTTGCGCGCGGCTTCGCGTGCTCTGGCTGCGTCGATGATCTTCGCAACGATGCCCTTCGCGTCCGCCGGATGTTCCAGCAGGAATTCGCTCAGACGCTCGCCGACCGCGGTTTCCACCACGCCCTTCACTTCCGAGGAAACCAGCTTGTCCTTCGTCTGCGACGAGAATTTCGGATCGGGCAACTTGACCGAAAGAATGGCCGTCAGGCCTTCGCGCGCATCGTCACCGGTGGTGGGAACCTTTTCCTTCTTCGCGGCGGCTTCTTTCTCAATGTAATCGTTCAGCGTGCGCGTCAGCGCGGCGCGGAAACCCGAGAGGTGCGTGCCACCATCTTTCTGCGGAATGTTGTTCGTGTAGCAGAACATGCTCTCCTGATAGGAGTCATTCCACTGCAGCGCCACTTCCACGGCGATCGGGCCGTGCTGCTCGCGGAACCAGAACACGTTGTCATGAATGGCTGTGCGACTGCGATTCAGATGGCGCACGAATTCCTGCAATCCACCCTCGTGCTGGAAGACATCCTTGCGATCCTCGCGCTCATCAATCAGTTCGATGCAGACGCCAGAATTCAGGAATGACAACTCGCGCAGACGTTTGGCGAGCGTGTCGTAGACGAATTGAATGTGCGTGAAGATCTGCGGCGATGGCTTGAAGCGGATGGTCGTGCCGCGTTCAGTCGTTGGACCGACCACGGCCATCGGTGCCACCGGTTCGCCCAGCTTGTATTCCTGACGATGCATCTTGCCGTCGCGGCAGATGGTCAGAACCAGCAGGTCCGACAAGGCATTGACCACGGAGACGCCCACGCCATGCAAGCCGCCGGAAACCTTGTACGAGCTGTCGTCGAATTTGCCGCCGGAGTGCAGCACGGTCATGATCACTTCAGCGGCGGAAACCCCCTCTTCCGGGTGGATATCTACCGGGATTCCGCGCCCATTGTCGGTGATCGTGACGGATTCGTCTGCGTGAATGGTGACTTGGATGCGGTTGCAATGACCCGCCAGGGACTCGTCGATGGAGTTATCGACGACCTCAAAAACCATGTGATGTAGGCCGGTGCCATCATCGGTGTCACCGATGTACATGCCGGGTCTTTTCCGCACTGCATCAAGACCTTTTAAGACCTTGATTTTGCTGGAATCGTAGACGTCGCTCTGGGTCATGAAGGCCGCCCCGAAATCAATGCGCAAGTATACCCTTCAAACGCGCTGAACGCGACCCTGTTCCACGTGGAACAAACGTTCCGGCTGCAGGCTGGAAGCGTTGACCAAATCGAGGCTGGTGAAGATCAGCTGCCCCTCCAATCGCCGCACTTCCGCGAGCAATCTGGCGGTCTTTTCCGCGTCCAGCTCGGCTGCCGGATCATCCACCAGCAGCGTCGGCGACCTTCCCGTCAATTCGGTCACCAGACCTGCCATGCTCAAAGTCATGGCTGCGCCGAGCAGCTTCTGCTGACCTCGGGATAGAAAGTCACGGGCCGCCTTGCGCTCAACGGTCAGCTGCACATCGAAACGGTGCGGCCCCAGTCCGGTGGTGCCACGCTCCATATCCGCCGCCCGGTGATTCTGGAGGCTTTCAGTCAGGCTCCGCTCCTGACTCCAGCCCTGGAAATAGGCCAAATCCACCTGAATACCCAACAAAGCATCAACCGCCCGCCTCCAATGCGGTTCAAGCTGGGCCAGCGCCTGACGCCGGGCAGCGCTGAGATTCTCTCCCAATCGGGCAAGCTCCACATCCCATGGCGAAGGATCGTGGCCGATCTTCAGGGCGGCGTTGCGCTGCTTGAGGGTCAGCGAGAACGCTGACCAAAGTTCCACGAAGCCGTGTTCCACGTGGAACACTCCCCAGTCGAGCCACTTCCGCCGGAGGCTGGGGCCCTCTTCCACCAGGCGGTGAATGCCGGGATCCAGGATCAGGGCGGGAAATGCGATGGAGAGTTCAGCCAGAGAGCCGGGCGTCCGTCGATCGATGCGAACCTCGGTGCCCTCGTCGCGGGAGAAGCCAAAACCAATAGTTCCAGCTGCCGACTCTGCCAGACGACCGAAAACACGGAGCGAGCTGCTGCCAGCCGAGAGTAGCCGCTCGGTGTTCCGGGTGCGGAATGAGCGGCCCCTGGCCAGAAGGTAAACCGCCTCGAGGAGTGAAGTCTTTCCCGCGCCGTTCGGCCCGAGGATCAGGTTGCTGGCCGGATGAAATTCAAGCTCGGCTTGATGGAGGCAACGGAGATTCTCCACCTCCATCAGGCTGAGATACATCAGCGCCTCACAGGCGCATCGGCATCACAACGAACTTCGCGCTCAAATCGCCCGGTGCCCGGATCAGACAGCTGCTGTTGCCGTCGGTGAGACCCATTTCCATGGTGTCGACGTCGATGGCTGCCAGCGCATCAAGCAGGTAGTTCACGTTGAAGCCGATCTCTATGGCAGCGCCGCTATAGGTCACTTCCATCTGCTCCTCGGCCTCTTCATGGTCGGGGTTCTG
>CAYFPW010000065.1:0-8097 GCA_964345055.1 uncultured Steroidobacteraceae bacterium
GCTGCGGTCATTTCCTTGAGTACGAAGGGATGGCAGCGCATGGCGCCCTGACCAAAGATGATCAGATTGCGCGTCAGCAAGTTGGCGCCTTCCACGGTGATGGCAATTGGAATCGACTGGTATGCGCGTCCCAGATAGTTGTTCGGCCCGAGCATGATGCCCTTGCCACCCTGTACGTCCATTGCATCGTTACCAACGCGTCGACCCAGTTCGGTGACATTGGCCTTCAGGATGCCGGCAGGTACAGCGGGCCGCGCACCCTGATCGATGGCCGTCGTCGTCACGCAGCGTGCCGCATCCATGATGTAGCTGTGGCCCACCATGCGTGCGATCACGAGTTCCACGCCTTCGAAGCGGCCTACCGGCAGGTTGAACTGCTTACGGATGCGTGCGTAGGCGCCGGTGGAATACACAGCGGCCAGTGCACTGCCGGCAGACATGGACGGCAGCGAGATGCAGCGACCCACGGACAACTGCTCGACGAGCATGCGCCAGCCCTGGCCGGCCATGGCCACGCCACCGATGATGCAATCCAGCGGCACAAACACATCCTTGCCCTGGATCGGTCCGTTCTGGAACACGATGTTCAACGGCAGGTGACGGCGACCGATGGTGATGCCCGGCGTTTCACGCGGCAGCAGCGCACAGGTGATGCCAATGTCTTCCTCGCCGCCCAGCAGCCGATCTGGATCGAACATCCGGAAAGCCAGGCCGACTACCGTGGCGATGGGCGCGAGCGTGATGTAGCGCTTGGAGAAGTTCAGTCGCAATCCGATGACTTCCTGCCCCTGCCACTGACCGCGGCAGACGATGCCGGTATCGGGAATCGATGCAGCATCCGAACCAACGCGCGGGCCGGTCAGTGCAAAGCAGGGGATTTCAGCGCCGGAGGCGAGTCGCGGCAGATAGTGCCTTTTCTGCTCTTCAGTGCCGTAGTGATTGAGCAGTTCGGCCGGGCCGAGCGAGTTGGGCACAGCAACCGTAGTGGCAGCAGTGATGCTGCGACTGGCCAGTTTGGTGATGACACAGGAATGCGCGTAGGCACCGAACTCCAGACCACCGTACTGCTTCGGGATGATCATCGCGAAGAAGCGTTGGTCCTTGAGGTATTGCCACACTTCGGGCGGCAGGTCGCCGCGCCGATGAGTGATGTCGAATTCGTCCAGCATCTCACAGAGCTTTTCGCAGGGACCGTCGAGGAATGCCTGCTCTTCCGGTGTGAGTTTCGGTGCCGGGTTATCCGACAGCAGTTTCCAGTTGGGGTTGCCGCTGAACAGTTCGCCGTCCCACCACACGGTGCCAGCTTCGAGCGCCTCGCGTTCGGTGTCTGACATTCTGGGCAGTAGCTTGCGATAGGCGCCCATGAATGGGCCACTGACCAGCGCGATGCGCAGCGCTGGAATGTTGAACAGCCACAGCAGTCCGAGCAGGGTCCACAGGAACGCTTGCCAGAGGTTGGGCGCCAGCCCGGGCGGGCCAGCCATCCAGGCATAGGCCAGCAGCAGCCCGCTGGCCGTCAGCGAATAAAGAATGAGTGGGAGCCGGCGGTACGCGAGGTACAGAACGGCCAATACAAAGAAGCTTGTGACGACTGCGCCGTACATGAGCTGAATAGTAGTCTCCTGCCGCCCGGCGCGCGAGGGCTGCAGGGGCCGGTCTCGTGCGGCCCGGGCGTGATGCCAGGCCGCACGAGTTTCCAGCCAGGGCTGGAATCAGCCCAGCAGATCCTTCACGCCCGCGCGCTCCTCGAGCAGCTCGGTTTCGGTGGTCTTCATGCGGCCGCGGCTGAAGTCATCGACGCTCAGGCCCTGCACGATCTGGTACTCGCCGTTGCGGCAGGTGACCGGATAGGAATAAATGATGCCTTCGCTGATGCCATAGCTGCCATCTGACGGCACGCCCATACTGATCCAGTCGCCCTCGTTGGTGCCGAGGAACCAGGTGCGCATGTGATCCAGCGCCGCCGAGGCCGCCGAGGCGGCTGATGATGAGCCGCGCGCCTTGATGACGGCCGCGCCACGCTGTTGCACGGTGGGGATGAAGTACTCCTCGATCCACTTCTGATCGACCAGGCCCTTGGCCGACTTGCCCTTGACGAGGCAGTGGCTCAGGTCCGGGTACTGCGTGGCCGAGTGGTTACCCCAGATGGTCATGTGGGTGATGTCGGTGGTATGCACGCCCACCTTTTCCGCGAGCTGTGACAGCGCGCGGTTGTGATCCAGACGCGTCATCGCCGTGAAATTACGCGGGTTCAGATCCGGCGCATTGCTGCGCGCGATCAGTGCATTGGTGTTGGCCGGGTTGCCGACCACCAGCACGCGCACATCGCGGCTGGCCACTTCGTTCAGCGCCTTGCCCTGAGCCGAGAAGATCTGCGCATTGGCCAGCAGCAAATCCTTGCGCTCCATTCCCGGACCACGCGGACGTGCGCCGACCAGCAGCGCGGCATGGCAGTCGCGGAAGGCGACCTTGGCATCGTCCGTCGCGACCACTTTGTTCAGTGTCGGGAACGCGCAGTCATTGAGTTCCATCACCACGCCCTGCAGGCCCGGCAGCGCTGGCGTGATTTCCAGCAGGTGCAGGTTGACCGGCTGGTCGGGTCCCAGCATGGCGCCGGAAGCGACTCGGAAGGCCAGCGCATAGCCAATCTGGCCAGCTGCGCCGGTGATCGTGACATTGACTGCTTGCTTCATGGGGACTCCGCGACTCGGGGAAGTGTGAAAAGGGCGCTGATTTTACGGGGATTTTCGCTACGGGCAACCGATTTGAGGGAAATCCCGGCCGGTCCGGGGGCGGCGGCCGGGCAGGCTGGTGCCTGAGCGGATGACCCCTATGCCTCTCGCGCCCGGGCGCTGGTAGCATGGAAAAAGTCCCTATTCGGGGGCGGAAAATCAGGAGCAACGGAAAATGAGTCAGGGAGCAATTGCCGGACGGGCACCCATCGGAGTCGAGGTCGAAGCCGGGAAGACTTATTACTGGTGCACCTGCGGCCAGTCCACGACGCAGCCGTTCTGTGACGGGTCCCACAAAGGCTCGGAATTCTCGCCCATGGCCTACAAGGCCGAGGCCAGCGGCAAGGTGTGGTTCTGCACCTGCAAGCAGACGGGCAAGGCACCGCTCTGCGACGGGTCGCACAAGAAACTTAGCTGAACTCGTCCATGTTTCTGGAAGCGCGGCGCGAGGGATCTGAACTCATTCTCGCGTTGCGCGGAGACTGGCGGGTGGCGCAGCTGCCCGCCATTCAGGCAGAGATCGATGCACTGACCACCCAGGGTGCACAGCGTCTGCGCATCGATGCCGCTCAAGCCAGTTTTGATCTCTCGGCGGCCTGGCTGCTGCACGACCGGCTTCAGCGCTGGCGCTCCGCCTTCTCCGACATTGCTTTCGATGGGGCAGCGCCGACGGCCCTGGCCCTGATTGCACATACGCTTGGCGATGAACAGGCCGTTGATGCCCGACTGGTGCCGCAGGGCGATACTCTGGCCACGGCAGCCGTCGAAAGCGTCGGGCGTCGCGCTGTTCAGTCAATGGATCGCGCCGTCGATGCGCTGGGTTTCCTTGGTCATGTGAGCACCGCTCTGGCAGTTGGCCTGGGCCGCTGGAAGCGGCTGCATCCCATCTCCATTGCCCGCCATGTCTACGACACGGGTCTCACAGCCATGCCAATCGTTGCCCTGATCGGCTTCCTGATCAGTGTGATCCTGGCCTATATCGGCGCGGAACAGCTCCGCAAATTTGGTGCCGACATCTTCGTCGTCGACCTGGTCACCATCGGTGTTCTGCGCGAGATGGGCGTGCTGCTCACGGCCATCATCGTCGCCGGTCGCTCCGGCAGCGCATTCGCCGCAGAGTTGGGGGCGATGCGGCTAAACGAGGAGATCGACGCGCTCGCAGCTACGGGCGTGAATCACTTCGAAACGCTGGTGATACCGCGGCTCATCGGTCTGATGATTGCACTCCCGCTGCTGACCATTCTGGCCGACCTGATTGGTATCGCCGGCGGTGCCCTGTTATGCAACTGGCTGCTCGACATGCCACTGCTGCATTACGTGAATCGTGTGCAGGAGTCGATCGCGCCGACGACTTTCTGGGTCGGCATCTGGAAAGCCCCGGTGTTCGCTGTGCTGATCGCCATCGCCGGGACACGCTGCGGTCTGAGGGTGCGCGGTTCATCACGACACCTAGGCGCAATGACGACTCAGGCGGTGGTGCAGTCGATATTCCTGGTGATTCTCGCCGACGCACTGTTTGCAGTGCTGTTCATGGAGCTCGACGTCTGATGGCCGCGCCCGTCGTCGAAGTGTGCGGTCTGGTGAATCAATTTGGCCGGCAGGTCGTGCATCGCGGACTGGATATGTCGGTACAGGCCGGCGAAGTCTTCGGGGTCGTCGGTGGTTCGGGATCCGGCAAATCGGTCCTGCTGCGCTCCATCATCGGTCTGCAGAAGCCGAAATCCGGCACGGTGCGTCTGATGGGCCGCGACATCACGCAAATGAGCGCCGCAGAGCTTCACGGCGTCAAAGCCAGCTACGGCGTCAGCTTCCAGCAGGGTGCGCTCTACTCTTCGCTGAATGTGTTGCAGAACATTCAGCTGCCGATGCTCGAACACCTACAGCTGGAGGAATACGCACTGGACGCGCTCGCAATGCTCAAGTTGCGCCTGGTGGGTCTGCCGCCGGAGGCGGCACGCAAGTTTCCCGCGCAACTCTCCGGCGGCATGATCAAGCGTGCCGCGCTGGCTCGTGCCTTGGCCCTGGATCCCCCGCTGCTTTTCCTCGATGAGCCCA
This sequence comes from uncultured Steroidobacteraceae bacterium, assembly GCA_964345055.1. Classification (GTDB taxonomy): domain Bacteria; phylum Pseudomonadota; class Gammaproteobacteria; order Steroidobacterales; family Steroidobacteraceae; genus FEN-1191. Next base: position 4,788 of record CAYFPW010000065.1, read on the forward strand.
CCTCTGGACTGGATCCCATCAGTGCGGCGGCTTTCGATGAGCTGCTGATGTACCTGCAGCGGGAACTGCAGCTGACGGTGGTGATGATCACGCATGATCTGGACACCATCTTCCGCACCTGCAATCGTGTCGGAGTGATTGTGGATGGGCACATGATTACGGATACACTGGAAGGCATCGTTCGCAGCGAGGTGCCCTGGATCAAGGCGTATTTTCAGGGCGAGCGGGCGCGGATACACGGAGTTCGACATGGAGCGTGAAGCCAACTACGCCGCGGTCGGCGCATTTGTGCTGCTGCTGGTGGCCATGGCCGCTGCGTTTGTCTACTGGTACTCCGACACCCGCGACCAGCGCGACTATGCCCGTTACGAAATCTACTTCGATGGCAGCGTCAGTGGTCTGTCCGAGGGCGGACCGGTGCGCTATCTGGGCGTCGATGTCGGACGTGTACGCCGGATCCGTCTCGACGGGCGCGCTGCCGATCGCGTCATGGTGGTCGTGGACATCGACTCCACGACGCCGGTATCCGAGCGGACGGTTGCACAGCTTTCGCTCCAGGGGGTCACCGGACTGCTGTTTATCGATCTGCAGCAGCTGGTGCCGGGCGACGGTGGGCTAAAGGCATTGGAGCTGGTACCCAGCCTACAGTACCCGGTCATTCGCTCAGCGCACTCCAACTTCGAAACCTTCGTCAACAGTCTGCCTAATGTGGTGTTGCGGGCCAGTGAACTCGTTGTGCGGGCCAATGCGCTGCTGTCGGACGAGAACATCGCAGCTTTATCGCAGGTAATGGGCAATCTGCGTCGTACCAGCGGCAGCCTGCCGCAGATGGCGACCGATGCAGAGAGTCTTCTCAGCGAGCTACGTGCCGCGACGGAAAGCACGCGTGCTGTGCTTGCAGATGTGCAGCAGGCAACCAAGAGTGCTGGGCCGGATCTGGCCGCAGGAATGGAACGCCTGCGCATCACGAGTGAAAACATGGCGCGAGCCAGTGACCGGCTGGATGCCATGATTGCCGAGAACCGTGCGGGTCTTCGCGGCTTCACACAGGACGGACTGCCGCAGGTCGAGGCGCTGGTGCGCGACACGCGTGCCGCAGTACTCGAATTCCGGCAGCTGACTCAATCGCTCCGTGACCGGCCGTCACAACTGATCTATGAACCCGCTCCGCAAGGCGTGGAGATCCCACGATGAATTTCCGATCCATCCGATCTTCGAACCGAATGCTGTGGGCGGTACTGCTGGTGCTGAACGGCTGCACTGGCCTGCGCAGTCACGAGCCCGGCGCGCAGATATACCGGCTGAATGTCACGGAGGCAGCCCCCGCAGCCGTTGAGCCTGCTGCGGCCCGGCAGACCGAAGTGGGCGCGACGCTGGCGGTGTCGCGTCCGATGGCGGCCAGTGGGCTCGACATCGAGCGCATCGCGGTGTTGCGCAGTGACGGGCGCCTCGACTACTACGCGGCCAGTCGCTGGGCTGGCAACGTGCCGGATGTGTTGCAGACTTTGCTCATCGACGCACAGCGCAAGAGTGGTCGGTGGCGCGCTGTACTCGCCGACACCTCTCCGTTTAGCACGGAGCAACAGCTGCAGATCGAAGTGCGGCAGTTTCACGCCGAGTATCCTCCAACCGGTGGTCCGCCGAGCGTGCATGTTGTGCTCGAAGGTACGCTGGGCCGTCGCAGCTCGCATGAAGTGCTGCGCACGTTGTATGCCGAGGCGCGCGTGACAGCCAGTGCTGATCGCATGCTGTCAGTGATCGCGGCGTTCAATGCGGCACTGACTGAGACGATGAGGCAACTGGATGCGCAGATGATCCGCTGAGTAAACCAGCGACATAGACGAAGGCGCCCGGAGTGCGGGCGCGAATCGGAACACGGAGTAATCGCATGCAAGACAACAGAACCCTCGGCGCACCGCTGTCACAGCGGTCCAGCCTGTATACCAACGGCAGCATCCCGCGACGTTCCGTGCTCGGTGGGTTGGGTGCGGCGGGCATGCTGTTCAGCATGGGTGGTTCCGGTCTGCTCCGGGCAGCGAATGCCGCACCCGCAACGCTGATCGACGTGCACCGGCACATCACCGCACCGAAGCTGCGCACACTCATGGCAGCGCAGGGGCGCACTGTGCCGGCACTCGACAGTGATACCGCCGAGATCATGCTGGCAGAGATGGACAAGGTGGGTATCGCGCGCAGCATGCTGACGCTGGTGACACCGCCGGCGCAGCTGAAATCGACGCGCGAGGAGTGGGTAGCGATTGCACGCGATGCGAATGAAACCATGGCGCGCCGCGTGGCCGATCATCCCGGACGGTTTGGCTTCTTCGCTCAGCTGCCGATGCCGTATGTCGACGATACCCTGGCCGAGATTGCCTATGCGCTCGATACACTGAAGGCCGATGGCGTGCAGTTCTCGACCAGTTACGGCAGCTATTGGATGGGTGATCCGGAATTCGCACCGATCTATGCCGAGCTGGATCGGCGCAAGACCGTGGTCTACACGCATCCGCTGGAGGCAGCTTGTTGTGCGGCTAATGTCGCCGATGTGCCTGCAACGACCGTGGAATATGGTGCTGACACGGCGCGCACCGTATCGCGCTGGCTTCTGTCCGGAAGCGCTGCGCGCTATCAGAACATCAATCCCATCTTTTCGCATGCTGGCGGCCTGATGCTTGGCATGCTTGAGCGGCTGGCGCTGCTGGCGGCACAGTCCACTTACAAGGACAAGCTGCCGCAGGGCCTCGATCACGAGTTGCGGCGCTGCTACTACGACACGGCGCAAGCCTGGCATCCGGCCACCCTGCGCGGTCTGCGTACCGTCGTGCCCGTCAGCCAGATCCTTTTCGGTACCGATTATCCTTACCGCGGTGCCCAGGAAACCTGGGACGGAGTGCGCCACGGCGGAGTCTTCAGCACGACCGAGCTGCGTGCCATCGGATCCGGCAATGCACGTCGTCTGCTGCGCATGCCTGCGTAAACGTGCTCAGCGCATCGTGACCAGCTCTTCGGCGCTGGTCGGGTGAATGGCCACCGTGTCGTCGAAGTCGCGCTTGCGCGCGCCCATCTTCACGGCCACGGCGAAGCCCTGCAGCATTTCATCCGCTCCGGCACCGATCACGTGCACGCCGACAACGCGCTCTTCCGCACCCACTGTCACCAGCTTCATCTGCGCACGTACCTTGCGTGTGGTCAGCGCGTGGTACATGGGCGTGAAGCCTGCGCTGTAAATCTTCACGGCCTCACCAAAGCGACTGCGTGCCTCGGCTTCGCTGAGGCCGACGGTACCGATGGGCGGATGCGAAAAGATCAC
>CAYFPW010000066.1:0-8006 GCA_964345055.1 uncultured Steroidobacteraceae bacterium
AGGCGCCACATTTCCAGCACAGCAGGCCGTTATCCATGGCTGGAGTATAGCCCGATGACACTCGTCAGCCGGAGCACTACCGCGAATCCGATGCAGGCGACGCGCCTGACGAGAGATCAGCACGTGTGCTCAGGAATGAGGCCAGCGCCGCGCTCGTCGCTGAGCCATGCACTGTTGCAGCGACGGCACGACCTCGAGCAGTTGTCCCGCGGGGGGATGCTTTACGACGTGTCTTGCCGACGCCGACACGGCTTAGTGCTGCTACATCCGCGGGTGTCCCCTGCGCCACGATACGGCCGCCATCATGGCCCGCGCCGGGACCGAGATCGATGATCCAGTCGGCTTCGGCCATGATGTCCAGATCGTGCTCAACGATGACGACAGAGTTGCCGGCATCGACCAGCCGATGAAGAACCGCCGTGAGGCGCTCGATGTCTGCCATATGCAGACCCACGGTGGGCTCATCAAGCACATAGAGTGTATGCGAGCGCTTGCCTCGGATTGCGCCTTGTGAAAGGCGTGCCAGCTCGGTGACCAGCTTCATGCGCTGCGCTTCGCCACCCGATAGCGTAGGACTCGGCTGGCCGAGCGTCAGGTAGCCGAGTCCGACATCATGGAGCAATTGCAGTGGCCGGCGGATCTTTGTTTGTGCCGCGAAGAATTCCAGTGCGTCGTCAACGTTCATCGCCAAGACGTCACTGATCGAGCGTTCACGCCACTGTACGCTGCAGGTCTCTGCATCGAAGCGCGCCCCATGACAGCGCGCGCAGCCCACTTTCACGTCAGGCAGGAAACTCATCTCGATGGTGCGTTGACCCTGGCCTTCGCATTCCGTACAGCGTCCGCCGGCGGTGTTGAACGAGAACCGGCTGGCGGTATAACCGCGCACGCGCGCTTCATTGCTGCCTGCAAAGAGCTGACGGATCTCATCCCAGAAGCCCACATAGGTGGCAGGGCAGGAGCGGGGTGTTCGCCCGATGGGCGACTGGTCGACCTCGAGGACGCGATCGATGTTCTGTACGCCGTTGAGCTTGCGCAGCCCCTGCAGCGCTGTCTCGCCCGCAAGACGTGCACGAACATTCTCATACAGGACATCTCGCGTCAGCGATGACTTCCCCGAGCCGGATACACCCGTCACCACCACCAATCGGCCTAGCGGCACCCGCAAATCGACGCCGCGCAGATTATGGTGTTCGATACCCTGCAAGTGCAGCGACGCGGTGTCCTCGTTCACGATCCGACGCGGAATGAGCGGATGGCGCAGGGGGTTCGCCAGATAGCGCCCGGTCAGTGATGTGGCGTGTTGCTGCAGCTGTTCCGCAGTGCCGGTTGCGACCACGTGGCCGCCGCGCACACCCGCGCCGGGTCCGAGGTCGATCACATGATCCGCTCGTCGCATGGTTTCTTCGTCATGTTCGACGACGACTAGTGTGTTGCGCGCACTGGCCAGCTGGCGCAGCGCATCCAGCAGCAGTGCATTGTCACGCGGATGCAGGCCGATGGAGGGCTCATCGAGCACATAGCAGACGCCCTGCAGATTGGAGCCCAGCTGCGCGGCGAGGCGGATGCGCTGCGCTTCGCCGCCCGAGAGTGTGGGCGCAGCACGGTCCAGTGTCAGATAGCCTAGCCCAACACGCTCGAGGAACTGCAGACGCGTGTGGATCTCCTGCAGCGCATCGCGGGCAATGACCTGCGCACGGTCATCGAGTGTAAGTGTTGATAGTGCCTCGCGTAATGCAGTCACGGGTAAAGCCGTCAGCTCCGCAATGTTGCGGCCATCCAGGCGCAGATTCAGGGCAATGGGGTTCAGTCGCTGGCCAGCGCATTCATGGCAATGTTCGGCATGCTGCGTATCCGCCATGTGCCAAGCAGCCTCCTCGCCGGTGCTCTCCTCATCCAGTTCGTCGAGGCGCAGCCCGCTGCCGTGGCAGCTGCTGCACCAGCCTTGGGATGAGTTGAATGACAGCAGGCGTGGGTTGGGCTCGGCGAAGCCACGCCCGCAACGCGGACAGGCGCGACGACTGGAAAAGGTTTCGGTTCGGCCTGACTCATTCAGTACGTTGACGATACCGCGACTGGCTGACAAGGTCTGCTCAAGCGCCTGCCGTAACGCTGTCTCATCGGTAGGACTGACGGTCACGGTTGCGACCGGAAGCTCAATCGTGTGTTCGACAAAGCGTTTGAGCTTCGGAAACGGTTCTGTGGGCACGAACTGACCGTCCACACGCAGCTGCCGTGCGCCGCGTGCAGCGGCCCAGCGTGCCAAATCGGTGTAAATACCTTTGCGCTGGGCAACCAGTGGCGCCAGCAGCTGCACCGAGCGACCGCGATGACGTCGGACGATCTGTGCGGCAATGGAATCCACGCTCTGCGGCTGGATCGCCATCTCGCACTCAGGGCAGTGCTGCATTCCAAGGCGTACATACAGCAGCCGGAGGAAGTGATAGATCTCGGTTAGCGTGGCCACAGTACTCTTCAGGCCGCCACGGCTGGCACGCTGCTCAATGGCCACGGTGGGCGGAATGCCGCTGATGGTGTCGATATCTGGTCTGGAAGGGGGTTGCACGAACTGCCGGGCATAAGCGTTCAGTGACTCCAGATAACGGCGCTGACCCTCGCTGAACACGATATCGAATGCCAGCGTGGATTTACCGGAACCTGATACGCCGGTGATCACGGTGAACTGCTCACGTGGGATGTCGACGCTGATGTTATGGAGATTGTGTTCTCGTGCCCCGCGGATTTCTATGTAATTCGAAGCGTGTCGTGATGCCGGCTCTGTCGCTTTGATCGCGCCTCGTGCTGCCTTGCTGCGCATGGGCCGCGGTTCCGCCACCTGGAATCCGTTGGCATGCTGTCGCAGTGCGTGACCAGTGTGCGATGTGGCGTGCGCGCGCACCTGCTGAGGGGTTCCTGCGCACACCACAGTGCCGCCACCGTGTCCGCCTTCAGGGCCTAGGTCAATGATCCAGTCGCTGGCGGCGATCACATCAAGGTTGTGCTCGATGACCAGCAACGAGTGGCCGATGTCGAGCAGCCGAGCAAACGCGCGCAGCAGTTTAGTGATGTCTTCAAAGTGCAGCCCGGTGGTGGGCTCGTCGAACAGCAGCAGCTTGCCTTTCTCGCCCGTCTTCAGCGCCGCTTCAGCGAGGTAGCCGGCGATCTTCAGTCGTTGCGCTTCGCCGCCGGAGAGCGTGGGTACCGGCTGACCCAATCGCACATAGTCCAGACCCACCTCGGCAAGCGGCTGTAGCCGCGCCAGTACACGCGGCGCACGTGCAAAGAAATCGACGGCCTGTGCCACGGTGAGGTCGAGCACTTCGGCAATGTTCAGATTCTGCCCGGTGGCCCCGCTGATCCGCACCTCCAGCGTCTCGGCTCGGTAGCGTCGACCATCGCAGCTGCCGCAGCGCAGGTACACATCCGAGAGGAATTGCATCTCGACATGTTCGAAGCCATTGCCGCTGCATTCCGGGCAGCGGCCGGTACCACTGTTGAAGCTGAAGGTGCCTGCGGTATAGCGCCGCAACTTGGCATCGGCGGTGTTGGCGAACAGTTTTCGGATCTCATCGAAGGCGCCGACATGGCTGACCGGATTGGAGCGCGTGGTGCGACCGATGGGCGTTTGGTCGATCATCACGGCTTCATCGATTCGTTCGGCGCCCAGCAGTACGCGATGCGCGCCCGGTGCCTCGCCCGGTTTGCCATGGGCCTTTTGCAGCGCACGGTAGAGAACGTCTTGTGCCAGCGTCGACTTGCCGGAGCCGGACACGCCGGTCAGACAGACCATTCGGCCGAGCGGAATCTCCACGTCGATACCGCGCAGGTTGTGTTCGCGTACATCGAGCAGACGAATCGAGCCAGCGTCGGTGCCGGGCGCGCCGGCACTGCGCACCGGCGGCAGTTGGCGTCGGCCGCTGAGCCATGCGCCGGTCAGCGAGTCGGGATGGCGGCGCACGGCCTGCGGTGTATCGAAGCACACCACGCGGCCGCCGTGTGCGCCGGCGCCCGGGCCGATATCGAGCAGACGATCCGCCTCGACCATGATCTGCGCATCGTGTTCGACGACAACCAGTGAATTGCCGGCATCGCGCAGCCGATGCATTACTTGAATCACGCGGTTCATGTCGCGTGGATGCAGGCCGATGGATGGCTCATCGAGCACGAACAAGGTATTGACTAGAGAAGTGCCCAGCGCCGTGGTCAGGTTGATGCGCTGAACTTCCCCGCCGGAGAGCGTGCGGGACTGGCGATCGAGGGTCAGATAGCCCAAGCCCACTTCGCATAGGAATTGCAGTCGCGAACGCACTTCCGCCAGTACCAGGTCAGTGGCCTCATCGAGTGAGCCTGGCAAACGAATCTTTGCCATGAAGTCGCGGCACTGGTCCAGCGGCAACAGCGTCAGCGCATGAAGATTGTGCTCGCCGAGTCGCCACAGCAGGGCGTCGGGCTTGAGGCGCGCCCCGTGACAGACTGGACACTCGGTGTAGCTGCGGTATTTGGACAGCAGCACACGGATATGCATCTTGTAGGATTTGGTCTCGAGCCATTCGAAGAAGCGCCGCGCGCCGTACCAAACCTTCTTGTTCCAGTCGCCTTCGCCATCAATGACCCAGCGACGCTGGGTGTCGGTCAGATCACGCCACGGGGTATCCAGCGGCAGGCCACGCAGCTTGCCGAAGCGCAGCAGATCGTCGTGACACTCCTTATAAGAGGGCGTCATCCAGGGTCGAACGGCACCGCCGCGCAGACTCTTGGTCTCGTCGGGTACGACCAGGTCATAGTCGATACCGATCACGCGGCCGAAGCCTTTGCAGTGCTCACAGGCACCAATCGGAGAGTTGAAAGAGAACAGTGCCGGCGTCGCGTTCTCGTACTGTAGATCACAGGGCGCACAATGCAGCGCGGTGGAATAGGGCAACTGGGCTAGCTCTTCACCCGCCTCATCAAGTACGTGCACAGTGATGCGGCCATGACCGGCGCGAGTGGCCGCCTCGAGGGCTTCCAGCAAACGCGGTTGGTCGTCGGCTCGCAGGCGCGGGCGATCCTGCACAACGATGAATTGACGTGCCGTCTCGCTGTGTATGCGGCTGTAGCCCTGCTTTTCCAGTTCCGCGCGCAAGACGGCCGGCTTCATCTTCGGCGGTACGGGCACCGGGAAGCAGATGAGCAGGCGTGGCTCATTGCCGACACCAGGCAGCGCGGCACAACGCTGCGGCAGGTCTGCGGCGATGCTGCCCGCATCGTCCCGTCGCACGGGCTCGCCGCATTGACGGCAATACAGTGTCGCAGCACGTGCGTACAACAGTTTCAGATGATCGTTGATTTCGGTCATCGTGCCGACGGTGCTGCGCGATGTGCGGACCGGATTGGTTTGGTCGATAGCGATGGCGGGCGGGACGCCTTCGATACGATCGACCTGTGGCTTGTCCATGCGGTCGAGGAACTGACGGGCGTAAGGTGAGAACGTCTCGACGTAGCGGCGCTGGCCTTCCGCATAGAGAGTGTCGAAAACCAGCGAGGACTTGCCAGAGCCTGAGACCCCGGTGACCACCAGCAGTTCGTTCAGCGGCAGATCGAGGTCGAGGTTCTGGAGGTTGTTCTGGCGCGCGCCGCGCACCCGGATGAATTCGGACATCTTGTTAGTTTCGCATGACTGTGCGGGTAAACTGCCTACGGCGGAACCTTTTGGCGCCGGCCGGGTTCGAAGGGCGTAGGAACGGAAAATACCTGGGGCTAAATCGGGGAGATCTTTATGAAAGGAATTCGTGGATCTTGGTCGCTGTCTGGGATCTTGTGTCTGGCGGCCTGTCTGCCACTGCAGGCAGCGGATCCGCCACGCAGTCCTGCCGGGCCGCCTGATGCGCCTGGTCCTCAGGTGCGGACCGTGGTGCGCACGGTGTTGCAGCGGGCGATGCTCGGTATGGCCATCGACACCCGCGAGGCCGGGCCGGGCGGAGAGGGCGTGCGTGTGCTGAACGTCACCCCGGGCGGCGCAGCGGAAGCAGCCGGTCTGCGTGCCGGCGATGTCGTGGTATCACTCGATGGTAAAGCTTTGCGCGGTGAGGCGGATCGCCCGGCGCAGCAGCAGTTGCTCGATATCGTACGTGCCGCCAAGGCTGGTGTAGCGATCCCCATTGAGTATCGTCGCGATGGCAAGACCACGAAGACCCAGGTTGTACCGAGGACCGTCGTGGAGTCCGCGACCGAGAGCCGTCTGCCGGGGATGCGCATGCCGGATCTGCCCGCGCTGCCGGACGTCAGGCTACAGAACCCGATGCAAAGCTTCCATCTGGATACGCGCAACCTTGGTGGTGGTGGCTTTGGCGGCGTGCAGCTGGTCGATCTCACCCCTGGCCTGGGCAGCTATTTTGGAGTCGAGAAGGGCCTGCTAGTGGTGCGTGGTCCCAAGGATGCACGCTTCAAGCTGCAGGACGGCGATGTCCTGCTCGATATCGATGGGCGCACGCCTTCCAGTATCGGTCATGCATTCCAGATTCTGGATTCTTATCACCCCGGCGAGACGGTCAAGCTGCACATCATGAGGCAGAAAAAGCGCGTCGAAGTGGCAGTGGCGATTCCTCAGCAAGAGAATCCACCGGGTCCGCAGCGGCCAGACATGATGTGAACCGATGCGGCGGCGGAGCCATGCATCAGTGGGGGCAGACACCCCCGCCGCAGCAGGGTCCGCTCATTGCCGAACCCATGTCGCAGGCGCCGGTAGTCTCGCAGGAAGGTGCCAGGCTACTGCCCTTGCCGCTATGCACCGCGCTGGCACTAATCAGCTTGCGCACCGGGGCTGCCGGCGTGGTCCGGCCAGCACTGATGCCAGCGCGTTCGCAGAGTTCACCCCAGGTGTGCAGCTGCTCAGCCATCTTGTGGCTGACCTCGACCGTGCGGCCGTTGCTTTCGCAGAGGTATTCGTAGGTTGGCATGAAATAATTGTAGCGGTGAAGGCGGTCCCGGGGGAGGGGCAGCCTATAATTACCCCGTGCAAACCGCGCCAGACTTACGTTCATTCGCCACAGGGTCGGCCCGCGCTCCGGCGCCCTTCCTACCGATGTCGCGCGCCGAGATGGCGGCGCTGGGCTGGGATGCCTGTGATGTGGTGCTGCTCACGGGCGATGCCTATGTGGACCACCCCAGTTTTGGCATGGCATTGGTTGGCCGGGTTCTGGAGGCGCTGGGTCTTCGCGTAGGCATCATTGCGCAGCCCGACTGGCAGAGCCCGGATGCCTTTAGGGCTTTGGGCGCGCCGCGGCTGTTCTTCGGCATCACCGCCGGCAACATGGATTCCATGGTCAATCGCTACACCAGCGACAAGCGGGTGCGGAGCGATGACGCCTACACACCCGATGGCGCTGGTGGAAAGCGGCCCGACCGTTCGGTCATCGTCTATGCGCAGCGTGCCCGTGAGGCGTTTCGCGATGTGCCCATCATCATCGGTGGAATCGAGGCTTCGCTCCGTCGCATCGCGCACTTCGACTATTGGTCAGAGAAGGTGCGGCGCTCGGTGCTGCTGGATGCCAAGGCCGATCTGCTGGTCTATGGCAATGCCGAGCGGCAGATCGTGGAGATTGCGCAGCGCCTTGCGGCCGGCGAACCGATCAGTGCGCTGACGGACATCCGCGGCACAGTGTTCGTGCGCCGCGACGTGCATCGTGACTGGACTGAAATCGACTCGACTCATCTCGATGCGCCCGGTCCACTCAATCCGCCCATCGATCCATATGCGCACACACCGGTGTCAGCCGATCCGGCGCGCTCACCGCACGAGCCTGCAGCCGCGGCTGCAGATGGCGGTACAGTAGTCCGCTTCGTTCGGCGCGTGAAAAACGAAGAGCGGGCGCACAGCGTGATCCGGCTGCCTTCCTATGAGCAGGTGCGCGACGATGCCGTGATGTACGCGCATGCTTCGCGCATCCTGCATTTGGAAGCCAACCCTGGCAACGCGCGTGCGCTGGTGCAGCGCCACGGCGATCTGGATGTGTGGCTCAATCCGCCGC
>CAYFPW010000067.1:0-7982 GCA_964345055.1 uncultured Steroidobacteraceae bacterium
CGCCGACGTCGGCGCCACAGTGAGCTTCGAGCAGGTGCTGATGGTCGCTGATGGCGACAAGATCACGCTTGGCAAGCCGCTGGTTGCAGGCGCCAAGGTCAGTGCCACGGTCGAGAAGCACGGTCGCACCGATAAGGTCGTCATCGTGAAATTCCGTCGCCGCAAGCACTATCGTCGCGGCGGCACGCACCGCCAGCATTACACTCAGGTGCGCATCACCGGCATCGCCGGCTGATCGGCCTAACAGACAACAGGTTTCTGGAGCAGTCACATGGCACATAAAAAGGCAGGCGGCAGTACACGCAACGGCCGCGAGTCCCACAGCAAGCGCCTTGGCGTCAAGGTCTTCGGCGGCGAGCAGGTCAACGCCGGCAACATCATCGTCCGTCAGCGCGGCACGCGCATGAATGCGGGCCTGAACGTCGGCATCGGCACCGATCACACGCTGTTTGCCCTCAAGCCGGGCCGCGTGCAGTTCAACCGCAAGGGACCGATGCAGAAAATGTTCGTCCACGTGCTGGCGGACTGAAGTTCCGCAGCAGGTACGGTTCCGGCTATCCGGACAGTGAAAGCCCCGGCCCAGCGCCGGGGCTTTTGTTTTTGGCCCCCGTTCGTCATAGGCTCACAGCATGAAGTTCGTCGACGAAGCCCTTTTGAAGGTGCAGGCCGGGCACGGTGGCCGCGGCTGCCTCAGTTTCCGCCGCGAGAAGTTCATTCCCTTTGGTGGCCCGGATGGTGGCGACGGAGGTGAGGGCGGCAGTGTCTGGCTGCGCGCGAAGGAAGGCATCAACACGTTGGCCGACTTCCGCATTCAGCGCACCTTCAAGGCGAAGAATGGTGAGCCCGGTTCGGGCAACGATTGCTTCGGTCGCGGCGGTGACGATCTCTATGTCGATGTGCCGGTGGGCACGACGATCAAGGACGTGGAGACCGACGAGGAATTGGGCGATCTCAAGACCGCTGGTGAAGTGTTGCTGGTGGCCAAGGGCGGCAAGGGCGGCTGGGGAAATCTGCGCTTCAAGACCAGCACCAACCGCGCGCCGCGTCAGTTCGGCTCGGGCCTGCCCGGCGAAAAGCGCACGCTGGCCCTGGAGCTGAAGGTCATCGCCGATGTGGGTCTGCTGGGCCTGCCGAATGCCGGCAAGAGCACGCTGATCAGTGTGCTGTCAGCCGCGCGGCCCAAGGTTGCGGACTATCCGTTCACCACGCTGTATCCCAATCTCGGTGTGGTCTATTGCGGTGAGCAGCGTAGCTTTGTGATGGCGGACATCCCCGGGCTGATCGAAGGTGCCGCGGACGGCGCGGGCCTGGGCATTCGCTTTCTCAAGCATCTGCAGCGCACGCGCGTGTTGCTGCATCTGGTCGACATCCTGCCACCCGATCCAGAGGCCGATCCGGTGCGTGATGCCAAGGCCATCGTCGGCGAGCTGCGCAAGTTCAGCGCCTCGCTGGTGAAGAAGCCGCGCTGGCTGGTGCTCAACAAGCGCGATCTGGTGCCGGATGAGGAAGCTGAGCGGATTGCGCGTGCCATCGTCGCCGGGCTGCGCCATACCGGACCTTGTTTCCTGATCTCGGCGGCGGCACAGCGCGGGACGCGCGAGCTGGCCGATGCTGTGATGAATTTCATCGATGGTCAGCCGGCACCGGCCAATCCCTACCTCGTGGCGACGCGGCGTGTCGGTGCGAAGACGTCAGGCGCGGCGAAAGCGAAAGCCAAGGTAAAGGCCAAGGCCAAGCCCAAAGCCAAGTCGGGCGGAAAGACCCAGCCCGGCAAGCGGTCCGTCAGCGCCGGGAGGCGGCCATCGCAGCGCCGTCCGGCTGCCAAGAAGAAGTGAGCGTCTCGCACCCTCGGTCCGATGCGTAACCAGAAAGTCAGGCAGAGGATCGCGGCAGGCAAGATGCGTCTGCGCATCCGTGACCTGAGAAACCTGGGTCCCCGTTCCGAGCAGTTGCTGGCCGACATCGGCATCTACAGCGTGGCACAGCTCCGTGAGCGTGGCGCGGTGCGTACCTATGTGCAGCTCAAGCGCGCCGGCGTGGCGCATTCACTCAACATGCTCTGGGCGTTGGCGGGTGCGATGGAGCCGTGGCCCGAAGGGCGGCACTGGCGCGAGGTTTCGCGGGGAGATACGCGGCTATCGCTCCTGCTGGCGGTCGAGGATCTGGAGCAGACCCTCGCGGCAGCGGCACCAAGACAGCCGGATTGAATGCAGCGCGGGCCCGGAAGGGGCCCGCGCGGTGAGTGTATTAGGCCAGAGCCTTGACGCGCTTGGCGAGGCGGCTCTTATGGCGAGCGGCCTGATTGCGGTGAATGATCTTCTTGTTCACCAGCGTATCGATGAGCGGCACGGCAGCTTCATAGCTGGTCTTGGCAACAGCCTTGTTGCCCGATTCGACAGCATCGCTGACCTTGCGGATGGCGCTGCGCATGCGCGAACGCAGGGCGACATTGCGCGCCCGGTGAACAACGGCCTGACGAGCCGCTTTTTCCGCTGACTTGGTGTTTGCCACGCCTGACTCCGCTCAACTCATTGAAAGGCCGCGTAGTTTGATGAGCGGGTGCACCCTTGTCAATCGGCCTCCGGTATAGTCGTCGGGATTCATGAGCCGCACACTGATCAGAGGCACCCGGATCACGGGTCTGAATACCCTGCTGTCGCGCATCACGGGTCTGGTGCGCGATCAGGCCATCGCCGCCGCCATCGGCCTCGGCGCGGCCTCCGACACCTTCTTCGTGGTCTACGCCATCCCCAATTTCCTCCGCCGGCTGTTCGCCGAGGGGGCTTTTTCCCAGTCTTTTGTTCCGGTTCTGTCCGAATACCGGGCCCGGCGTGAGCTGGCCGAGGTTCGGGGGCTGGTGGCCGACACGGCCGGCACCCTCGGCCTGGTGCTGCTGGCGGTGACCGTGATCGGGGTGCTGGCCGCCCCGGCGATCATTCTGGTCTATGCCGGCGGGTTCGCTGCCCAGGGTGGGGATCGCTTCGCGCTGGCCGTGGAGATGTTCCGCTGGGTGTTTCCGTACGTCCTGTTCATCTCGCTGACCTCGCTCTATGCCGGGGTGCTGAACAGTTATCAGCGCTTTGCGCTGCCGGCCTTCACTCAGGTCATCCAGAACGTGTTGTTGATCGCCGTGGCGGTGGGCTTGGCGGCACACAGCAGCCGACCCGGTCCGGTGCTCGCCATCGGCGTGTTCATCTCGGGCGTATTGCAGGTGGTCTCGCTCCTGCCATCGGTGGCACGTCTGAAGCTGTTGTCGTGGCCGCGCTGGCGTCCGCGGGCGGAGGGCGTGAAACGCATCCTCAAGCTGATGGTGCCGGGCATCGTCGGCTCGTCGATGTCGCAACTTTCGTTGCTGCTCAACTCCGCCATCTCCTCGTTCCTCGCCGTGGGCAGCATCAGTGCGCTGTACATCGCCGATCGACTGATGGAGTTTCCGCTGGGCGTGTTCAGTATCGCGCTGGGGACGGTGATCCTGCCCAGCCTGTCCGCGCAGCATGCGCGGCAGGACAGCCAGGAGTTCTCCGACACACTCGACTGGGCGCTGCGACTGACCGTGTTGCTGGTGGCCCCGGCCATGATCGGCATGCTCTTCTTTTCTGGCCCGATGGTCGCGGCGGTATTCGGCTTCCGCAAGGTAGCGGCGGGCGGCATCGCGGGCATCCAGATGGCCAGCTATGCGCTCATCGCGTATTCGTGGGGCGTGATGACCTTCAGTCTCATCAAGGTGCTGGCGCCCGGCTACTACGCGCGTCAGGACACGAAGACGCCGGTACGTGCGGCCCTCATCGCGCTGGCGGTCAACGTGTCGATCAATGTCGGCATCGTGGTGCCCGCGGTGTGGTTCGGCTTCAAGGCGCCGTATCTGTTGCTGGCGACATCCACTTGTGTCTCTTCGGCGGTCAACGCCTTCCTGCTGTGGCGCGGTTTGCAGCGCAGCGGCGTCTTGCGGCCAACTCAGGCCTGGTCGCGTCTCCTGCCGCGCGTGGCGCTGGGCTGCGCGACGATGGCGCTGCTGCTGGGATGGCTGTCAGGCGACCTGCAGCAGTGGATGGCGCTGCCGTTGTGGCTGCGACTGGTGCGCTGCTTCGGCGACATTCTCCTGGCCGCGCTGCTGTATTTCCTGGTGCTCTACGTCAGCGGATTGCGTCCGCGCGATATGCGGCATGGCGGCGCAGCGTCGTGAGACTGTTGCGCGCCAGCTCGGCCCAGCCGGCTCAGGGTACGGTGGCGCCCGGTGGCGGCTATGTTGCGACCATCGGTGGTTTTGACGGTATCCACATCGGTCACCAGCATCTGATCGCACGTGCACGCGAGCAGGCAAGAGCGCTGCAGTGTGAGTCGATGCTGGTCAGTTTTGAGCCGTTGCCGCTGGAATTTCTGCGCGCCGCAGATCCACCGGCGCGCCTGACGAATTTCCGCGAGCGCTGGCGTGTTTTGCAGGCCACCGGCATTGATGTGCTGTGCCTACTGCGCTTTGACGCCACGCTGCGCTCGCTCAGTGCGGCGCAATTTCTGACTCTGCTGCGCAACCTCGGTATCCGCCAGATGATCATCGGTCATGATTTCCGCTTCGGCCAGCGCGCCGAGGGGGACGCCGAGTGGTCGCGCGCCCGGGCCGCGGAATTTGGCCTTGGCGTTGAGGTGGTCGAACCGGTCAAGGTCGGTGATCAGCGGGTCGGATCGCGGCTGGTGCGCGAGGCGCTCGCGTCCGGCGACATGGCGCAAGCAGCCCGATGGCTGGGACGTCCGTTTTCGATGCGCGGCCGGGTGCAGCGTGGGGCGCAACTCGGTCGCCAGCTGGGGTTTCCGACCGTGAACATCGCGCCACGTCGACGCCGCTTGCCGCTTTCGGGTATTTTTGCAGTGCGTGTACAGACTGACAGCCTGCCGGCGCGCGGATGGCCTGGCGTGGCCAGTCTTGGCACTCGTCCGGTGGTCAATGGCGTCGAGCCGCTGCTGGAGGTACACCTGTTCGACTACAGCGGTGATCTCTATGGTCATGAGCTGGAGGTGGAGTTCGTGGCCCGACTGCGCGACGAGCTCCACTTCGACTCTTTGGAGCCGATGATCGAGCAGATGCATCGTGATGCCGCTGATGCCCGCCGGGCGCTGGCCGGTACCGTCTGAATGAGCTGCGCTGATCTGCAGGCGCGTTGAACTGGACTGGATGGACAAGTGACCGATTACAAGCTGACCGTGAATCTTCCCCAGACGTCCTTCCCGATGAAGGCCGATCTGGCGCAGCGCGAACCGCAACAGCTCAGTCGCTGGGCGGAGCAGGACATCTACCAACAGATTCGCGCCGCATCGCGCGGTCGTCCGAAGTTCGTGCTGCATGACGGGCCGCCCTATGCGAACGGGCCGATTCACATTGGTCACTCGGTCAACAAGATTCTCAAGGACGTTATCGTCAAGTCACGCACGCTCGATGGCTTCGATGCGCCCTACACGCCCGGCTGGGATTGCCATGGCCTGCCGATCGAGCTGGCGGTCGAGAAGAAGCACGGCAAGCCGGGCCAGAAGCTCGATGCCAAGGCCTTCCGTGCCGCCTGCCGTGCGTTTGCGATGGAGCAGGTCAACGGTCAGCGTGCCGACTTCGAGCGCCTGGGTGTGTTCGCCGACTGGCAGTCGCCCTATCTGACGATGGATCCGCGCTTTGAGGCGCAGCAGGTACGTGCGCTCGGCAAGATCATCCGCAACGGGCATTTGTATCGCGGCCTGAAGCCGGTGCATTGGTGTCTCGATTGCCGCTCGGCGCTGGCCGAAGCGGAGGTCGAATATGAAGATCGCACTTCGACAGCCATCGACGTGGCCTTTGATGTGGTCGATGTTGCGGATTTTGCGCGGCGCGTGGGCATTGCGGCTGCTGCGCTGACCGCCGCGCCCGGCGTGAAGGCCTCGCTGGTGATCTGGACCACCACGCCCTGGACGTTGCCGGCCAATGAAGCCGTCGCACTCAACCCGGAACTCGATTACATCGCGGTGGCGGTGAAACACGCCGAGCACGCTGCGGGGAGTCCCGCCACGGCCGTGCTGGTGCTGGCTGCGGAGTTGGCGCCTGCCTGCCTGCAGCGTTTCGGTCTGCTCGCAACGCATGAGCTGGCGCACTTCAAGGGCGCAGCGCTCGAAGGCCTGTTGCTGCAGCATCCTTGGCTGCCGAAGCAGGTGCCGGTGATCCTCGGTGATCACGTCACCATCGACGCCGGTACCGGCGCCGTTCATACCGCGCCCGCGCATGGCCAGGAGGACTACATCGCCGGCCGGCGCTATGACCTGCCGGTGGTCAATCCGGTGCAGGCTGACGGACGCTTCGTGCCGGGGACCGAGCTGGTTGCGGGCATGAAGGTGGTTGATGCCAATGCGGTGGTCATCGCGGCGTTGGCCGAGCGTGGCCATCTGCTGCATCAGGCGGCACATCCGCACAGCTACCCGCATTGCTGGCGCCACAAGACGCCGGTGATTTTCCGTGCCACCTCGCAGTGGTTCATTAGCATGGAAGCGCAGGGTCTGCGTGCCAATGCGCTGCGCGATATCCGCACCGTGAAGTGGACACCGGAGTGGGGCGAGGCGCGTATCTACGGCATGATCGAGAAGCGACCGGACTGGTGTCTGTCGCGGCAGCGCACCTGGGGTGTGCCCATCACGCTGTTCACACACAAGGTCACCGGCGAATTGCATCCACGCAGTGTGGAGCTGATCGATCAGGTCGCCGCGGGGATCGAGCAGCAAGGCATCGAGTACTGGTTCTCGCTGGATGCGGCGCAGCTACTCGGCGCCGAGGCTGAGCACTACGACAAGGTCACGGATGTGATGGACGTGTGGGCCGACTCGGGCCTCTCGTTCGAATGTGTGGCTGCGCTGGCGCCCGACTTTGCAGCGCCGGTGGATCTGTATCTCGAGGGTTCCGATCAGCATCGCGGCTGGTTCCACAGCTCGTTGCTCATGTCTGAGGCGCTGTATGGTCGCGCGCCTTATCGTGGCGTGCTGACGCACGGCTTCACGGTGGACGACAAGGGCCGCAAGATGTCCAAGTCTCTCGGCAACGTGATTGCGCCGCAGACCATCAACAAGACGCTGGGCGCCGACGTGCTGCGTCTGTGGGTGGCTGCCACCGACTATGCCAATGAAATGAGCGTCTCGGATGAGATCCTAAAGCGCGTCAGCGAGTCCTATCGCCGCATGCGCAACACGCTGCGCTTCCTGCTGGGTAATCTCAGTGGCTTCGTGCCGGGCGATGCGCTTCCGGTCGAAGAGATGGTGGCGCTGGATCGCTGGGCCATTGCGCGTACCGCTACGCTGCAGGCGGAGATCATGGCTGCCTATCGCGATTACAACTTCCACAGCATCTATCAGAAGATCCACAACTTCTGCGTCGTGGATCTGGGCGGTCTGTATCTCGACGTGCTCAAGGATCGCCTTTACACCACGCCGGCGACCGGTCGTGCACGCCGCTCGGCGCAGACCGCACTGTGGCATATCGCCGAGGCGATGGTTCGCTGGCTCGCTCCAATTCTCTCGTTCACGGCCGAGGAAATCTGGCGTGCATTGCCGGGTGAGCGTGCCGGGTCGGTATTCCTTTCGGTTTGGCATACGCTGCCTGCGGTGCGCAGTGACGACGTGGACTGGGAGCGTGCTTTGGCGCTGCGCAGCGATGTGGCGCGAGAACTTGAGCAACTGCGCACGGCGGGCTCGATCGGCGCGCCGCTCGAGGCCGAAGTCGATGTGTTTTGCCGAAGCGAATACCACAGTGCCTTTGCGGCCTTTGGCGATGAGCTGCGCTTTCTGCTGATCACCTCTGCGGCGCGCGTACATGTCGTGGACGCTGCACCCGCACACGCTGTGGCGGCGAGCAGCGTTGCGGCGGAGGGCGTCTGGATCCGTGTGCAGGCCGGTCAGCATGCCAAGTGCGTGCGCTGCTGGCATCAGCGTGCCGACGTCGGCACCGATGCGGCCCATCCCGAGCTCTGCCATCGCTGCGCCGG
>CAYFPW010000068.1:0-7881 GCA_964345055.1 uncultured Steroidobacteraceae bacterium
TCGGCATGCCGCTGGCCGGCGAAATGTTCTTCATGCTCTCGACGATGCTGATCGCTATCCCCACGGGCGTGAAGGTGTTCAACTGGTGCGCCACGATGTGGAAGGGATCGATGACCTTCGAGACCCCGATGCTGTTCGCGCTGGCCTTCCTGTTCCTGTTCACGATTGGCGGGTTCTCGGGCCTGATGCTCGCCATCACGCCGGCTGACTTCCAGTACCACGACACCTACTTCGTGGTGGCGCACTTCCACTACGTGCTCGTGCCGGGCGCGGTCTTCACCATCATGGCAGCGGTGTACTACTGGCTGCCGAAGTGGACCGGCAACATGTACAACGAAAAGCTGGGCAAGCTGCACTTCTGGCTGTCTGCAATCAGCGTCAACGTGCTGTTCTTCCCGCAGCACTTCCTCGGCCTCGCCGGCATGCCGCGTCGCATCCCCGACTATTCCACCCAGTTCGCTGACTGGAACATGGTGTCGTCGCTCGGTGGCTTCGCATTCGGCCTCAGCCAGCTGCTGTTCCCGTACATCATCTGGCAGTGCGTTCGTGGCGGCGAAAAGGCCACCGCACGAGTCTGGGAAGGCGCTCATGGGCTGGAGTGGGAAGTGCCTTCGCCGGCTCCGTACCACACCTGGGATGAGGCGCCGTCGCCGTCGGTCATCAACACCGGCGCCAGCCACTGATTCATTGCGGGCGTTTCAGTCATGAGCCCAGCTCCAGTCGATGAACGCAGGCGCCGAGCGCGTCGCAATGCGTGGCTGCTGCTGGGCGTGGCCATCCTGGTCTACGTGGCGTTCATCGTCATGTCGATCCGCAAGGCACATCCATGAGTGGTGCGGCCGTTCCTGGCCGCCGCGCTGCGAACCGGTCGCTGACATTGCAGCTCGCCGGTTTCGCAGCCTGCGCCTTCGGCTTCGGTTTTGCGCTGGTACCGCTTTATGACCTGCTCTGCAATGTCACCGGCATCGGCGACCAGAAGCTTCTGCTCAAGGCTAACGCGGCGCCGGCAAGTCCGCGCAGTGACACTGCGGATGGCGCAACGGGCACGAGCGAGCGCTGGGTCACCGTGGAATTCGTCAGTCAGCTGCCCTCCGTAGGCAACTGGCAGTTCAAGCCGGTCATGAACGAGCTACGCGTTCACCCAGGCCAGCTCTATGAAGCCTTCTTCGTCGCGCACAACCTGACCGGGCACGACACCGTAGCGCAGGCCATGCCGGATATCAGCCCCGGACTGGCCAGCAACTACTTTCACAAGACCGAATGCTTCTGCTTCACGCCGCAGTCCTTCCGCAAGGGCGAGGAGCGAACGTTGCCGGTACGTTTCTTCGTCGACAAGGCTCTGCCCGAGTCCGTCGACCGACTGACGCTGAGCTACACTTTTTACGATGACTCCACGCGCGTGGCGGCACGCTAGGCGCGTTCTTAACTCTGATCGAGGAATTTTCAATGTCCCAGGCACACGCTGACAGCAGCAAGTACTACGTTCCCCATGACACGCAATGGCCGATCGTCGGCTCCATCGCGCTGTTCACGCTGATGCTCGGCGCAGTCTCGCTGCTGAATGAGTGGACCGGTGCCCTGGCGTTGTTGCCGGGCTTCCTGCTGCTGGCCTATATGTTCTTCGGCTGGTTCAACACGGTGATCAGCGAAAACCAGCAGGGCATGTACAACCTCGCGGTGGATCGCTCATTCCGCATGGGCATGATCTGGTTCATTTTCTCGGAAGTGATGTTCTTCGCCGCCTTCTTCGGCGCCTTGTTCTACGCCCGGCAGTTCTCTGTGCCGTGGATTGGCGGTGAGGGTACCAAGATCTTCAACAAGCTCGTGCTGTGGCCTGAATTCACGGCTGGCTGGCCAAGCAACGGCCCGGCGCGCCTGAGTCCGCGCGCCGATGGTTCTTTCGAGGTGATTCCGGCCTTCGGCCTGCCTGCGATCAACACTCTTATTCTGCTGACCTCCGGCGTGACGATCACCATTGCGCACCATGCCTTGAGAGAGGGCAAGCGTAGCGTTCTGAACGTGTTCCTGGCGCTGACCTTCCTGCTGGGCTTCCTTTTCGTCTTCCTGCAGGCCAACGAGTATGCGGAGGCTTATCGTGAGAAAGGCCTCCAGCTAGGCACGGGCATCTACGGTTCAACGTTCTTCATGCTGACGGGTTTCCATGGCTTCCACGTGACCCTCGGTGCCATCATGTTGACCGTGATCTGGCTGCGCTGCCTTAGTGGACATTTCACGCCGGAGCGGCATTTCGCGTTCGAGGCGGTGGCTTGGTACTGGCACTTCGTCGACGTGGTGTGGCTAGGCTTGTTCGTCTTCGTTTACTGGGTCTGAACCGGCTCTGCGGTCTCTGACCACGGGACCGCGCTCCAGTATCACCACTCGTTGTGCCAGGGCTATGGTCTCGGCGCGATGCGTGATAACGACTCGGAATTGCAGCGAACCCGAGCAGCAAACCGGGCGCAAACAGAGAGAAACAGTGTCTGTTCGCTAGTTGCGGACCGAATCCGGAGATGCGATCGGCGTGCGCGCAATCCGGTGCACGCCCGCCATCACCAGCGCAGCACCAACCAGCATGCGCCAGCTGATCGCCTCGCCGAGCACAGCCCAAGCAAGGAACAGCGTGAAAACCGGGCCTAACGTGCTGACGATCGCCGTACGGCTGGCACCCAAACGCTGCACGGCGTTGGCATTGAGCCAGATCGGCAGGACGGTGCAGAAGATGGCCATTCCCAGGCCACAGGCCTGCACCTGCCAGGGTTGCGACCAGAGGTCTGCTATCGGCCTCAGCATGACGAACTGTGTCAGCACCATGATGCACGCCGACCCGGTGGCCCATGCCGTCACGCGCGCAGCACCGAGGCGCTGGATCGAAGGTCCGCAGCGCCACATGTAGACGGCAAAGCTCAGCGCACTGACCATGACCAGACTGACGCCCAGCGTCAGATTGTGCGATGCAATTTGTACGTCATGCCAGACCGCAAGACCCACGCCGGCTGAGCACACCATCAGCGACAGCAGCAGCTGCCGCTGCGGCGGGCGGCGGGTGTTCACAGCCGTCAGCAAGACGACCAGCGAAGGGTAGGTATAAAGAATGACGCGCTCGAGGCCGGCGGAGATGTACTGCAGGCCGAGGAAATCCGTGTAGCTGGAGAGGTAGTAACCGAAGAAGCCGATCAGCAGCAGCGGAAACCAGTCACTGCGCTCGATGGGTCGTTGTGCGCGACGCGAGGCATGCAGTGCCATGACCATGAAGAACGGCAGCGCATAAAGCATGCGCAAGGCCAGCAGTGTCATCGGATCGACACCGTAACGATAGCCCTGCTTGACCAGGATGGCCTTAAATGAAAAGCCGAGTGCTCCGAGGATGGCGCACAGCACTCCGGTCGCGGCGGGTCGCAATGCGGCCGATCCGCGTCAGTGCTGCAGACCGTGAGGCGAGATCCACCCCATGCGCCAAGCCAGCATCAGCAGCGCGAACAGCGTCACGGACAAGGTGACGCGGATGGTCAGCGAACGCAGCATCTTGCGCGAATCGCCCTTGCCCGTGGCGAGATGGAACAACGCGTTGCCCAGGCTGGCCACGATGGTGAACAGCAAGCCAATCACGAGCAGGCGCGTCAGGTCCATGTCGACTCCGGCGGAGCGGCTGAAAGGGCCCGGAGTATACGGTCTGCGGCAACATCTCGGCTGTACTACGGACCACTGCGAACGGCACAATGTTGATGTCGGTCCCGACGCTCCCGAGCGGTCGGCGGAGACAACCCCGGAGATCACCCTGCCGATGACACCAAACAGCCCACGCCCGGGATTCCGACTGCATCTGCCTTGGCTGCTGCTGACAGTGGCTGGCCTAAGCGTATTTGTCGCCCTCGGGCGCTGGCAGTGGCAGCGCGCAGCGGAGAAGCGCGCCATTGAGGCCGCATTCGTTGCCGCGGCGAACGCGACGACGACGACGCTGGGCGCTGGATCGCTGGGCAGCCTGCCGCGCTACAGCCCGATTGAAGTAGCGGGCCGATACGACGACGCCCACTCATTCCTGCTCGACAATGTGACTGAGGCTGGTCGGGCGGGCTATCAGGTGGTGACACCGCTTGAGCTGACCGACGGACGCTGGGTATTGGTCAACCGCGGCTGGGTGCCGCTCGTGAAGCACGCTCGCAGCGAGCTGCCAGAGGTGCAGCAGGATCTGCCCGCCGGTCCGGTCACGATCCGCGGCCGCGTTGACGAACTGCCCGTCCCCGGGCTGGCCGCCGGCCGCGTCCCGGCCACCACCGGCTCCGATTGGCCGCGGGTCACCAGCTTCCCCCAAACCGCCGATCTCGGGGCAGCGCTGGGCCATCCCGTCGAGCCGCGACAAATCTTGCTGGCAGCGGACGAGCCCGGCGGATATCTGCGCAATTGGCAGCCGGCCAGTGCATCATTCCCTTCTGATCGCCACGTCGCCTACGCTGTGCAGTGGTGGAGTCTGGCCTGCCTTGTCGTAGGCCTCTACCTGTTCATGAACATCAGACGCCGCAAAGAATGACTGAACCTGCCCGCCGACTTTCCAGCCGGCTGACACTGCTGGGACTCGTTGCCTTGTTCGCCGCCCCGCTGGCTGCCGCCTTCTGGATGTACTACGGCACCGGATGGCGCCCCGCCGGAACCACGAATCAGGGCACCCTGATCGAACCGGTCCGGCCGCTTCAAAGTCTGTCGTTCGCGGACCCCGCGACCCGGCCCGCCGTGGGAAAGCTGTTCACTGGCAAATGGTCCTTGGTGGTCGTGGGCGACGGGGCATGCGATGAGGCTTGCCGCACCACGCTGGTCTATGCGCGCCAGACCTACGTCGGTCTGGGCCGGCTGGGTACGCGGGTTCAGCGGGTGCTGCTGGTGCCCTCCGGCTGCTGCGATCAGGACTACCTCCAACGCGAACATGCCGGCCTGATCGTTGCCGATCTGAACGGGGCGGATGCCGCGCTCGCCCGCGGCCGTGAGGCACTACTGGACGCCTTCAGCGGTGACCGCCGCCAGATCTTCATCGTCGATCCGCTGGGTAATTTGATGATGAGCTACGACACCCGACTGGACCCCAAGGGTCTGCGCAGCGACCTCAAGAAGCTGCTCGATCTGTCACACATCGGCTGAGGACCATCAGAGTCATGAGTAACGCAGAGACCTGGCTGCGACGCATCGCCACGCTGGCATTGGTGCTGTGCTTTGGTGTGGTAGTACTCGGCGCCTATGTGCGGCTATCAGCGGCGGGGCTGGGCTGTCCGGACTGGCCTGGCTGCTATGGGCACCTGACGCCCAGTGGCGCCGTCGCCGCCGATGTGACCCGCCACGGCAGCTTCGCCGGCCAAACCGTCGAGGTCGGCAAGGCTTGGAAGGAAATGGTTCATCGTTACTTTGCCGCAACACTTGGCTTCTTAATCGTGTTGATTGCAGCAATAGCGATACAATATCGGGGCCGGCGGCTGGTCAGTCTCCGCCTGTCGCTGGGGCTACTGGGGCTGGTCGTGGCCCAGGGCGTACTGGGCATGCTGACGGTCACCTGGCAGCTCAAACCCCTGATTGTCACCGGGCACCTGCTGCTTGGACTCTCAACGCTGGGCACCCTGTTCTGGCTGCGCCGCTCGCTGCGTCCCCAGGGTGCCGGCGTCGCCATCGGCCAACCGGCGCCTGACGCCCTGAACCGTGCCACACCCATGGTGGCGCTGGCTGCACTGCTGGCAGTGGGGGTACAGATCGCGCTCGGCGGATGGACCAGCAGCAACTATGCCGCCACTGCCTGCCCCGACTTCCCCCGCTGTCAGGACAGCTGGTGGCCGGCCGCCGACTACGATGAGGCATTCGTGTTGTGGCGCGGTCTGGGCCGCAACTATGAGGGGGGCGTGCTGGAGCTGCCGGCGCGTATCGCCATCCAGTTCGCGCACCGCCTAGGGGCAGTGGTCATCACACTGCTGCTGCTGGCCGCGGGTCTCCGGGCGCTACGCCGATCCGGGACTGCACGCGCCGGCGCCCTCCTGCTGGCGGCGCTTGGCCTGCAGCTGCTGGTCGGTTCTCTGATGGTGATTCGTGGCTTCCCGCTGTGGCTGGCAACGGCGCACAACGCCGGCGCCGCGCTGCTGCTGTTGGCGACCCTGAACTTCCTGCTGGCATCCCGGGCGGCGTCCACGTCCGACCCGTCGCGCGGCTGATGGCGACACCGGACTCCACAGCGGGCGATGCGCCGGCCGCCGCCGAGGAGGCCGTGCTGCGCGGCTGGCGGGATTACTTCGCGCTGACCAAGCCCCGAGTGGTCGCGCTGATCGTGCTCACCTCCGTGGTCGGCACGCTGCTGGCCGTTCCCGGCTGGCCGCCGCTGGTGCCGCTTCTGGTGGGCAATCTGGGCATCGGCTTGGCAGCCTCATCGGCGGCCGCCATCAACCATGTGCTCGACCGGCGGATCGACGCACGCATGGCCCGCACCCGCAGTCGACCGCTACCCAGCGGCCACCTGCAGCCCACGAGTGCCACCTGGTTCGCGATTGCACTCGGCGCGATATCAATGCTGCTGCTCGGCGTATTCGTCAATCTGCTGACCGCCGCCCTGACGTTCGCTTCCCTGATCGGCTACGCAATCATCTACACGGTCTGGCTCAAGCGTGCGACGCCGCAGAACATCGTGATCGGCGGTGCAGCCGGCGCGGCACCGCCGGTGCTGGGCTGGGCAGCTGTCACCAACACCATCGATCCGCATTCCCTGCTGCTGTTCCTGATCATATTCACGTGGACGCCGCCGCACTTCTGGGCGCTGGCCATCGCCCGGCGCAACGATTACGCCAAGGCCGACATCCCCATGCTCCCGGTCACCCACGGGGTCGAATTCACGCGGCTGCAGGTACTGCTGTACACGCTGATCCTCTCGCTGGTGACGGTGTTGCCCTATCTGACCGGGATGACGGGCTTCATCTATCTGGGCGCCGCGCTGGTACTCAATGTCCGGTTCCTGTGGCACGCCATTGCGATGAAAGTCAGTCGCCGCGACGAACTGCCGATGCGCGTCTTCAAGTTTTCGATCAACTACCTGATGTGGCTGTTTCTGGCGCTGATCGTGGATCACTACCTGCCCGTGGGCGTGCTGCCCACCGCGCTCTAGTTCAGCGCTGGATCCACAGCAGCCGCGGCACAGCGTCGGCGGCCATCACCAGCAACGCGTTCTGCCCGAAACGCCGTGCCAGCGCGACGGCTTCCGCAGAACCCATGCCGATGATCAGCAGACTTTCTTCAACACCCCAGCGACCCGCCGGATCGGTGCCGTAGCCCGCGAGGGTGGCATACCCGCGCTGTTGGACCAGTGCTTCGAGCTGGCGGCGCAGTCGCAGGTTTGCTGCCGCATTGAACCGCTGACTGCGCGGATTGCATGCGGTCAGGAAAACCGAGCGCGCGACACCGTAACTTCGCTGCAGTGCTTGCAGCGCACCGCTGCGCTGATCCACCCCGAGCACGAACGCCGGCTCGGCCTGCACAACGTAATGCGCAGCGCGGTAGACCCGCCATAGCACTCGACGGCGATCACACAGGGCGGGTTGAGCGCTCCGTGTCAAAACCAACCGTAGTTGAAACTGATGCTTACCCGCAGGCCGCGTGCGCGCTGCGCGGGGACTTCGTGACGCAGCCAGCTCTCGAACAGCAGCAGATTGCCGGCGGGCGCCGGGACGGTGACCCAGGTGCGTGTCCCGGCCGCACGCACACGCCGCGGCGGTGCCGCCATGTAGCGATCCAGACGCGGATCCTCGAACTTGATCGCCGATGAACCCGGCGGCACCTGCACATAATAAGTACCACTGATCACCGAATGCGGGTGCAGGTGCAGGCTGTGTGCCACGCCCCGGGGCATCACATTGACCCAGCAATCGG
>CAYFPW010000069.1:0-7879 GCA_964345055.1 uncultured Steroidobacteraceae bacterium
ACGGCCGCACTGCGGTGCTGGTCGAGGTCAACTGCGAAACGGACTTCGTGGCGCGTGAGGCCGAGTTCCGCGAATTTGCCGGTGCTGTCGGCAAGGTGGCGCTGGCCGGTAAGCTCACGGATGTGGCGGCGCTGGGCGAAGCCCGCCTGCCCAGTGGCGAGACGGTCGACGAGCGTCGTCGTGCGCTGGTCGCCAAGATCGGCGAGAACATTTCGGTTCGTCGTGTCGCGCTGGTCTCCAGCAGCGGCTTCCTCGGCGCTTACCTGCACGGTTCGCGTATCGGAACGCTGGTGGCCACTGAAGGTGGCAGCGAGGATCTGGCCCGCGATCTGGCCATGCAGGTGGCGGCTTCCAACCCGCGCTTCCTCAGCAGTGCGGATGTGCCAGCGGATGAGCTGGCGCGCGAGCGTACCATTGCCATCGATCAGATGAAGCTCGATCCGAAGAACGCCAACAAGCCGGAAGAGATGCTCGGCAAGATCGTCGAGGGTAAGGTGGCCAAGGTCTTTGCCGAGCAAGCGCTGCTCACCCAGCTGTTCGTCAAGGACGACAAGCTGACGGTCGAGAAGCTGCTGAAGTCGGCCAACGCCAAGGTCACGTCGTTCACCCGCTTCGAGGTCGGCGCCGGAATCGAAAAGGTCAAGGAAGACTACGTCGCCGAAATTCAAAAACAGGTGGAGGCGGCGCGCGGCGCCAACTGACCGCCGAAACCCCGCCCTGTGCGGGGTTTCTTTTGTGGCACACTGGATTTTGCGGACCATGGGAGCTTTGGCATGAACAGCGTCGCGCGACCGCCGACGGGACAGCGGATCCTCGTCAAGCTTTCGGGCGAGGCGTTGCTGGGTGATGCCGACTACGGCATCGATCCGCAGATGATCAAGCGTGTAGCCGGTGAGCTGCGCGATGTGCAGCAGCTGGGCAACCAGGTAGCGGTGGTGATTGGCGGCGGAAATATCTTCCGCGGAGCCGGTCTGGCCCGCGCCGGGATGGACCGCGTGACCGCCGATCAGATGGGCATGCTGGCCACGGTCATGAATGCGCTGGCAATGCAGGACGCGCTGGAGTCGTTGGGTGTGTATGCCCGCGTGATGTCGGCCATCCGCATCAACGAAGTGTGCGAAGACTACATCCGCCGGCGCGCCGTGCGGCATCTGGAAAAGGGGCGCGTGGTGATCTGCGCGGCCGGCACTGGCAACCCGTTCTTCACCACGGATACCGCGGCCAGTCTGCGCGCCATCGAGATCGAGGCTAACCTGTTACTGAAGGCCACCAAGGTCAATGGCATCTACAGCGATGACCCGATGCGCAATCCGGACGCGCGGCACTACCCGCGGTTGACCTTCGATCAGGTCCTGGCCGAGCGACTGAACGTCATGGATGCGACCGCCATCGTCATGTGCCGCGACCACAAGCTGCCTTTGCGTGTGTTCAACCTCAACACCCACGGCGACCTGCTGCGCATCATGCAGGGTGTCGACGTCGGTACTCTGGTCACTCATTCCTGAGCCGGAACGCGTCCGGAGGAGAACTCATCCATGATTGACGACATCAAGAAAGACGCCACCGCGCGGATGCAGAAGTGTGTGCAAGTGTTTCAGGGCGATCTGAAAAAGCTGCGTACCGGGCGCGCGCATCCGAGTCTGGTCGAACACCTGAAGGTCGATTATTACGGCTCGGATGTGCCGCTGTCGCAGGTGGCCAATATCGCAATCGAAGACGCCCGCACCATCGTGGTCTCGCCGTGGGAGAAGGCCATGGTGCAGGCCATCGAAAAAACGATCTACAAATCCGATCTCGGCCTCACGCCGATGACCGCCGGCACCGTGATTCGCGTGCCGCTGCCGCCGCTGACTGAGGAGCGGCGTCGCGACATCATCAAGATCGTGAAACAAGAGTGTGAGAACGCGCGCGTCGCGGTGCGCAATGTGCGGCGCGATGTGCTCGCCGACCTCAAGGAGATGCAGAAAGAAAAGCTCATCTCGCAGGACGAGGAGCGCAAGGCGGCTGAAGATATTCAGAAGCTGACCGACAAACACATCGCCGACCTCGAGCAGGTGATGGCAGCCAAGGAAAAGGAGATCCTGCAGGTCTGAGCGCCGCGGGCGCTCCCTGTCAGCTCATGACGCTGCCGCGTCACATCGCTGTGATCATGGATGGCAACGGCCGCTGGGCTGAGGCACGCGGTCTGCCGCGCAGCAGCGGCCACCAGCACGGGCTGGAGCCGGTGCGCATGTGCATCCGCCGCTGCCGGCACTACGGCATCGAAGCACTGACCGTGTATGCATTCAGCAGCGAGAACTGGCGTCGGCCGTCGGTCGAGGTCAGTGGTCTGATGAATCTGTTCTTCGACGCGCTGGAAAGCGACACCGACTCGCTGCTGGAAAACGGCGTACGCCTGCGCTTCATCGGTGATCGTGATTCGCTTGAACCGGCCCTGCGTACGCGCATGGCTGAGTCCGAGCAGCGAACGGCTGCCAATAATCAGCTCAGCTTCCAGGTGGCTGTCAGCTACGGTGGCCGGAACGATCTGGTGCGTGCGGCGCGTACCTTGGCCGAGCGCTGCGTGCGCGGTGCGTTGCGCGCTGAGCAGATCGACGAGGCCGCTGTGGCAGGTGAGGTCTCGCTGGCTGGATTGCCGGAACCTGATCTTTTTATCCGCACCGGCGGCGAGCAGCGCATCTCGAATTTCCTGCTGTGGAACATCGCTTACTCCGAGCTGTACTTCACTGACACGCTTTGGCCAGATTTCGACGAGGCCGCTTTCGACGCGGCGCTTCAGCAATTCGCCACGCGGCAGCGGCGC
The DNA here is from genome assembly GCA_964345055.1 of uncultured Steroidobacteraceae bacterium. Taxonomy (GTDB): domain Bacteria; phylum Pseudomonadota; class Gammaproteobacteria; order Steroidobacterales; family Steroidobacteraceae; genus FEN-1191. Next base: position 2,804 of record CAYFPW010000069.1, read on the forward strand.
TTTGGTCTGACGGGCGCACAGGTGGCGGGCAGCCAGGCGGGGCAGCACTGATGCGCACGCGGATCATCACTGCGGTGGTGCTGTGCGCGGTGCTCCTTGGCGCGCTGGTGCAGCCCGATCCGGCTTATTTCGCTGCTGTGCTCGGCCTCCTGGTGCTCGGTGCGGCCTGGGAGTGGTCGGCCTTCCTGCAGTTACCGGGCCCGGCCGCGCGTCTGGGCTACGTGCTGCTGGTGCTGGGCGGATGCATGGCTACGCGCAAATATCTTTGGGCACCCGATCATTTTGAATGGCTGCTGCGGTTGGCGGTGCTCTGGTGGCTGGTCGCACTGATCTGGGTATGGCGAGCGCCGGCGCGTATCGGTCGCTGGTCGGCAGCTCTGGCAGGTCTGTGCGTGCTGGTGCCCGCGGTCACCACACTGCTACGCATCGCTGGTGAATGGCCCAATGGCGTACGCGAGGTGCTACTTATCGTCGGCATCTCATCGGCCATGGATACGGGCGGCTACTTTGCCGGCCGTGCCTTCGGGCGCCACAAGCTCGCGCCCCGTGTGTCGCCGGGCAAGACTTGGGAAGGGGTTGTCGGCGGTCTGCTGCTGGTCCTCGCGCTGTCGTTGCTGGCGACCCTCTGGCTGCCCTTTGCACGTTGGCCTTTTGTCGGCCTGGCCCTGCTCAGTGCCGGTTTTTCGGTGGTCGGTGATCTGGCGGAGAGCCTGCTCAAGCGGGCTAACGGACTGAAGGACAGTGGCCAGCTGTTGCCTGGTCATGGCGGCGTGCTGGATCGCATCGACAGTATTGCTGCTGCCGCACCGGTCATGTGCCTGTCGCTGATCTGGCTGGGGGCGGGCGCGTGATTGGCGTCTGTGTGCTCGGTTCCACCGGCAGCATCGGTCGCAGCACGCTCGATGTGCTGGCTCGTCATCCCGATCGTTACCGCGTCATCTCTCTCGCCGCCGGGAGCGATGTGTCGGGTCTGGCGCAGCAGTGTCTGCAGTTCCGTCCCGCGCGAGCGGCCCTGGCCGATCCCGCTGCTGCACGCGAGCTGGCTCAGCAACTGCGCGCTGAGGGGTGCTCGACCGAGGTGCTGTCGGGTCCTGAGGCGCTGGCCGAGCTAGCGCGAGATCCGGATGCGGCGGTGGTCATGGCTGCCATCAGTGGCGCGGCCGGGCTGCCCTCGACTCTGGCGGCAGCCCAGAGCGGCAAGCGACTGCTGATCGCCAACAAAGAATCCGTGGTGATGGCCGGCGCGTTGCTGCTCGATGCCGTGCGGCGCTCGGGTGCCGAGCTGATACCCATCGACAGCGAACACAATGCGATCTTCCAGTGCCTGCCGCCGGTCTGGCAGGTCGGTCAGCGCAGTGCAGGGGTACGCCGTCTACTGCTCACCGCCTCCGGCGGACCCTTTCTGGACTGGCCTGCTGCGGCCATCCGTACGGCCACGCCGGCGCAGGCGGTGGCCCATCCGCGCTGGTCGATGGGCGCGAAGATCTCGGTCGACTCCGCAAGCCTGATGAACAAAGGGCTGGAACTCATTGAAGCGGCAGTGCTCTTCGGTATGCCTGCGGATGACATCGAAGTGCTGATCCATCCCGAAAGCGTGGTCCACTCGCTTGTTGAATTCGTTGACGGTTCGACGCTGGCGCAGCTCGGCTCGCCCGACATGCGTACGCCAATCGCGCAGGCGCTGGCTTGGCCCGAGCGCATTCCCGCCGGTGTAGAATTCCTCGACCTGCTCAAGGCCGGACAGCTCAACTTCCGGGCCCCGGATCTGGAGCGCTTTCCCGCTCTGGCGCTGGCCCGTGCAGCGGCTCAGGCAGGTGGTCTGGCCAGCGTGTGGCTGAATGCTGCGGATGAAGCCGCAGTCGAAGCTTTCCTCGCCAAGCGATTGAACTTTGGGGATATTCCAGCGGTCATTGCAGATGTGATGGATCAGTTCGCGGGCGGACAATCGGAGGATCTTGCTGCAGTTCTGGCGGCCGACACTGAGGCGCGTGCGTACGCCGCGCAATGCATCGCCGCGCCGCACCGGCTGTACCGCTTTGGCGGCAGCGCGCCGTGAGCGTGTTTGGGCAGCATCTGCTGGCGTTTATCGCGGCCGTCTGCCTGCTGGTGACGGTGCACGAGTTCGGTCATTACTGGGTGGCGCGCAAGCTGGGCTTCAAGGTGCTGCGCTTCTCAGTCGGTTTCGGGCGACCGCTGTGGCGTCGCGTTGCGGGTCCTGATCAGACCGAGTACGTCCTCGGCATGCTGCCGCTCGGCGGCTACGTAAAACTGCTGGACGAGCGTAACGGCCCGGTGCCGCCGGGCGAGATGAGTCGTGCCTTCGGCCAGCGTCCGCACTGGCAGCGTATCGCAGTGCTGCTGGCTGGTCCCGCCTTCAACTTCATCTTCGCGATCCTCGTCCTGGCCGGCATTTTGTGGAACACGGGCGTGACTGAGGTGCGTCCGGTGGTCGGCGAGATCGCCGAGTCCACGCCTCTGGGTCGCGCGGGCCTGCAGCGCGGCGATGAAGTGCTGGCGGTCAATGGCCGGCTGACCACCAGCACCGAACAGGTGGTGATGGGTCTGGTCGATGCCGTGAGCAGCACCGATGCCCTCAAACTCCGGGTGCGTGACGGCGCGGGTGCCGTGAACGAGCTCGCGGTCGATCTGCCCGAGCGCAGCGAGCGGGTGCGACTGTCCGATCCTGGTGCGCTGATGAGCGGACTCGGATTGCGTTTCCTCGAGGCGCCGACTCCACCCGTGCTCGGCACAGTGTTGCCAGGGCCCGCCGCCCGCGCCGGACTGAAGCCGGGGGATGAGGTGTTGAGCGTCAATGGTGAGCCGGTACGTGACTTCCAGGCGCTGGCCATGCAAATCCGCGCCCATGCCGGTGCGTCGGTGCAGATCCGCGTCCGCCGTGGCCAGGTCGAGCAGACGTTTACCGTTGATGTGCTGCCCGGAGTAGTGGATGGTCAGCGTGTCGGCCGCATCGATGTGTCAGCGTCCCCGCCGCGCGTCGATCAGCGGCTGCTGCGTCATGTAGCGCTGGGCCCGCTGCAATCGCTCCATCATTCGGTACAACGCTGCTGGGACCTCACCGCCCTGCAGGCCCGCCTGATGTGGCGGATGGTCTTCGGTCAGGTATCGGTGCGAAATATCAGCGGTCCGCTGTCCATCGCGCAGATGGCCGGCGAATCGGCGATGGCCGGTACGGCGGCGTTCCTCTGGTTCCTGGTGATGGTCAGCCTGGCGCTGGGGTTCATGAACCTGCTGCCCATCCCCATACTGGATGGCGGTCAGGTCATCATGCAGGCTATAGAATGGATCAAGGGGAGCCCGCTGTCGGAACGCGTTCAGCTGGCCGGCCAGCAGGTCGGTATCATGCTGGTGGTTCTGCTGATGGGTATCGCGCTGTATAACGATATCGCGCGTCAGTTCGGTTGATTTCCACAAAGGTCGGTGGCGAGTGCGCAAGAACAGTGGCGCGTTGAGGGGTCTGTGGCTGCTGGTTGCTCTGGTCGGCGGCGCATTCGTTGCGCCTGCGATGCAGGCCGCAGAGCCCGAGTTCACCGTGGGCGAGATCAAGGTCGAGGGGCTGCAGCGCATCTCCGAGGGTACGGTCTTCAATTACCTACCGCTGAATATCGGCGACCGACTGACTGGGCAGCGTGAGCGCGAGGCGATCCGCGCACTCTTCGCTACCGGTTTCTTCCAGAACATCGAGCTGCGGCGTGATGGCAACAAGTTGCTGGTCGTTGTGCGCGAACGTCCCTCGATCGAGAGCGTGGAAATCAAAGGCAACAGCGACATTAAGACCGAGGATCTGCAGAAGTCTCTGCGCCAAGTCGGGCTGGCGGCTGGCAAGACCTTCAACCGCTCGACGCTCAGTGACCTGCAGCAGTACTTGACCGACCAGTACTACAGCCGTGGCAAGTATGCGGTGAACGTCGAGACGAAGGTCGAGAGCCTGGAAAACAACCGGGTCAAGATCAACATCGACATCAAGGAAGGTTCGCGCGCCAAGATCCGGCAGATCAACATCGTCGGCAACACCGCCTTCAAGGATTCGGAGATCCTCGGTTCGCTGACCCTGAAGACCCCGAGCTGGAATACCTGGTACAAACAGGGCGATCGCTATTCTCGCGAATCACTGCAGAGTGACCTCGAGAAGCTGCAGCAGTTTTATCAGGATCGCGGCTACGCCAACATGCGCATCGATTCAGTTCAGGTGGCGGTGGCGCCGGATCGCGAAGATGTCTTCATCACCGTCAGTATCACCGAGGGTCAGACCTACAAGATCGGCGACGTGAAGCTCGCCGGCGACATGATCGTCGGTGAAGATGAGATCCGTCGCCTGCTGGTGGTGCAGAAGGGGCAGATGTATTCGCACAAGGTCCTGACGATCACCGAGGATCTGATCAAGAACCGACTCGGCGCCGAGGGCTTCTTCTACGCCAAGGTGGAGCCGGTTCCGGATATCGACGAAGACAAGCGCGAAGTATCCCTGACCATGTACGTGGAACCCGGCAACCGCGTCTACGTGCGGGAGATCAAGTTCACGGGTACCACCCGCAGCAATGATGAAACCATGCGGCGCGAGCTGCGCCAGCTCGAGGGTTCTCTGCTTTCCAATGTTGCGCTCGAGCGCTCCAAGCAACGTCTGCAGCAGCAGCCGTTCATTGAGGAAGTGGAGTTCAACACGGACCGCGTCGCCGGTTCGCCTGACCTCGTTGATGTGACCTTCAAGGTCAAGGAACGTCCCAGTGCCCAGGTTGGTGGGGGCATCGGCTATTCGGCGTCCCAAGGTTTTCTGCTGAACGGCAACTTCAGCGACAGCAATTTCATGGGCACCGGCAACAGCGTGGCGGTGCAGCTCGATTCCGGTCGCTATGGTCGTGTCTACAGTTTCTCGCACACGAATCCTTATCGGACCGTGGACGGCGTAGCGCGCACCACCCAGCTGAGCTACCGCGAGTCGACGCAGTTCGTCTCCCAGTCGTCTGATTTCAACTCCAAGAATTTCTCGCTCGGCGTGACCTACGGCTACCCGGTTACCGAGTTCCAGCGCGTCAGTGCCGGTGGCACCATCTCGCATCT
>CAYFPW010000070.1:0-7791 GCA_964345055.1 uncultured Steroidobacteraceae bacterium
AAAGGTTATTGCGGGGGTCATACATGGTGCGCAGGATGCCTTCGATCTCCAGCGAGGGATTCACCGCGCTGCGAATCTGCTCGATGGTCGAGACCAGCGCCGACAGCCCTTCCAGCGCGTAAAACTCGCATTGCATCGGGATCAGCACGCCGTCGGCGGCGACGAAGGCGTTGACCGTCAGGATGTTCAGCGATGGCGGGCAATCGATCAGGATGACGTCATAGCGGTCGCGCACCGCAGCCAGCGCATCACGCAGACGGGCTTCGCGCCCGGCGGGAAGTGCCAGCAGTTGCACTTCAGCGGCGGTGAGATCCTGATTGGCCGGCACCAGCATCATGTTTGGAGTCGACAGCTCCACCGCGGCTTCCTCCACGGTGCGCTCGCCGAGCAGGACCTCGAGAGTACCGCAGGCCAGCTGCGACTTGTCGATGCCGCAGCCCGTCGTGGCATTGCCCTGGGGATCGAGGTCGATCAGCAGCACACGGCGGCGCGTAGCCGCCAGCGAGGCGGCGAGATTCACGGCGGTTGTGGTCTTGCCCACACCGCCTTTCTGGTTGGCGACCGCAATGACGCGCTTCATGAGTGTGGCCAGTCTAATGCATCCGACCCTGACGCAACGTGCCGACGCACTCAGGTCGTTGCGAAGATCAGCAGGTGGCGCTCGGCGTCCAGCCCGGGCACCCGGAGCAAGTGCAGCGAGACCAGGCGCCACCCGGCGGGCAGCGCAGCCAGCTCAGCGTCGGGACGTCGTCCGCACATCGCCAGTACCCGCGTTTCCGGCCCACACAGGGGTCGCACCAGCGGCAGCAGCTTGTCCACCGGTGCGAGAGCGCGAGCCAGCACCGTGTCCCAGGCCGGCGCCGGCGCCAGATCCGGAAGTTGTTCGATACGTGCATGGACGGCCCGGACATTACCCAGCCCGAGCGTTCGAACCGCATGCTCGATGAAGCGAATCTTTTTGGCGGTGGAATCCACCAGTGTGAACTGCCGTCCGGGACAGGCGATGGCGAGCGGCAGCCCCGGAAAACCTGCACCGGTGCCAAGGTCGGCGATGCGCGTGCCGTGGAGGTAAGGGGCCACACTCAGACTGTCGAGCAGGTGATGCGTGATCATGCCGGCGCGATCGCCAATGGCCGTCAGATTGTAGGCACGTGCCCAGAGCTCTAGCTCATCGAGCAGGCGCAGTAGCGCTGCCTCCTGGGCTGCGTCCAGAGTCACGCCCATCGTCGTCGCCGCCTGCAATGACTCAGACAATGAACACCACCTGTTGCATGGTCACACTTTTCTTTCGGGGGGACTGTGGAACGACGCTCATGGGTTGCCGCATAGTAAGCGCATGAAATCAGGCTCGCATCGCCTTTGTGCTCTGCGCGGTACGCTGTGTGCCGGCGCGCTGCTGCTTGCGACGTGGCCGGCGCTGGCACAACGCATTGAGCACGATGGATTCCTTTACGACGGCGTGAACCCGGGGGACAGCGCGCTCACTGAGCAGCTGGCACCCCTGCAACAGTCGCGCGGCATGCGTTTGGTCGACTGGCTCGCCGATGGCAGCCTGCTGATCGTGCTCAGTGGCGACGAACTCGAGCGCCTGCATCGCATCGACACGCCCTTGGGCAGTCCGGAACCACTCGGCATCGCCGGCAGCGCGTCGGCGACGCGTGACATCACAGCGGCGACGCAACCTTATCAGTCAGATGTGATTGCCGTGCTACGCCAAGTGCCCAGTGGCGCAACGGAGCTGGTCAAGGTTGCGCTCAGCGACATGGGCGATGTGGGTACACCGCTGTTGGGACCAGAATGGGGCGCGGAACGACCTCTGTGGGCCCATGATGGCTCGCGGTTGGCCATCAGTGCCACGCTGCAAGGGCAGGATCGCGCTGTGTATCTGCTCGATACGCAGCATCGCGATGCGCCACGGGTACTGACTGATGGGTCGGGCGACTGGCTGGCTCTCGATTGGTCGCTCGATGACCGTTACCTGCTGCTGGAACACCGCGCTGCGCCGGATTTGTACGAGCTGCACTGGCTCGACGTGAGCAGCGGTGAACGGCGGCTCATCGTTGGCATGGCGGCAGCCGAGCCGTTGCAGGAGGCGCGCATCGCGCCGGACGGACGCGGAGTGCTGTACCGCGCCGGCAGAGAGTGGTCGCAGTTGCGATATCGCAGCCTAGACGGACAGGTCACACAGACGCTGACGCCCACGATGAAAAATTCCGTCGAACACTACGCAATCAGCGGTGACGGTCGCTGGCTGGCGTACAGCTACGATGACAACGGCTGGAGTCGACTGGTACTGATTGACCAGCAGCAGTCGTCCGAGCGCGTGATCGACAGCCTGCCGCGCGGCGTGATCTCCGCATTGCAGTTCGACCGGACCGGGGCGCGGCTTGCCATCAATCGCGAGGATTCCACCTCGCCGCCGGATGTATTCGTACTCGACGTGGCCAGCAATGCACTGGTTCGCTGGACTGAGGCGTCGGCCGGACCGCTGGGTGGCAACCGCCTCAGTCAGCCGCAAGCAGTACGCTTCAGCGGCTGGAAGGCGACGGGCAATGGCGCGCAGGCTGCGGCGCTGCTGTACCGACCGCAGCCGAAGCCATCGGTAAGCGTGTCAGCGGGGGCAGCAAAACATGGGCCGGCGACTCGATCACCGGTTGTGATCTATCTGGCCGGTGAAGAGGCACAGCCTCGACCGCGTTTCGATCCGCTGCTGCAGTCGCTGGCGGTAGGCGGGGGATTCGCCGTTCTGGCTCCTGAGCTGCGCGGTCGCCTGATCAGCCGCGAGGAGCGTTCGGATGCGGTGCGTCAGATCGGCGCGCTGCTGCTCTGGATCGCTTCGCAACCTGATCTGGATCCGGCGCGGGTCGCGATCGTCGCCAGTGGACGATGCAGTGCCGTGGCTCTGGGCGCCCTGGCACTATTCAGCGACAGACTGCAGCGCGGCGTGGTCATCGACGGTGATGCCAATGGTGTGCCACTGCTGGCCATCGAAAAACCGGTGCTGGTGGCGCGCGGTTTCACTCAACCCCGGATGAATTCGGCAGCTGGCGACCAACTGCTGTGGCGGCTGCGCGCGGCGCGCAGTCGAGCGGTACTGTTCGGCCCAGCAGGTGACGCGATGCCGGAGGTCAGCTCCGCACGGCGCGCGGAGCTGACAAGGGTGATACTGGATTTCCTGATGTCCGGCGCAGACGCAGCGCCGGTGCAGAGCGTCAGCAGATCAGGCCGCTGACGCTCAACCGCTGAGACTTAGCGCGTGAACCAGAAGCTCGGTCGGGCGACCGTGTTGAGGCCCGGCTTCTGCTGGGCGTAGTACTCGGCGATGGCACGGATATCAGCCTCGGACAGCGTGCTGACGAAGCCGGGCATCACAGCGTTCTTGCGTGCGCCGCGCTTATAGTCGAGGAGTGCCCGCTCGAGATAATCCCAATGCTGGCCAGCGAGGTTCGGGTAGTCCGGGGTGATGCCCACGCCATCCTTGCCGTGACAGGCCACGCACAGCTCAGTCACCTTGCTCGGTGCGGTGCCAGTGGTTGCACCACCCGCCTTCAGCTGCTCGCCCGAAAAGTAGGCGGCAATGTCAGAGATGTCCTCATCGCTCAGCGAGGCTGCCTGAGCATGCATCGTGGCGTGAGAGCGCTCCTGGCTACGATAGGCCTTGAGGGCCGCTGCCAGATACTCGGGGTGCTGACCCGCCAGCTTCGGCACGCTGTAGGTTGGGTAGACATTCTTGTAATCGGCAATGCCGTGGCAACCGAGGCAGGTGTAGGCCAACAGCTTGCCTCGGGCAGCGTCGCCCGCAGCATGGGCCGTGGCACCCGCCACCATCAGCAGCACTACACAGGCAGCCCTGAGCAGGGCGGAATTCCTTACCGGCATACTTTCTACTCCGAAAAACAGCCGCAAAGTGTAAAGTTTCAACCGGGATTTTGCCAACATGATCGCGCTGCTCCAACGTGTGACCGAAGCCCGCGTCGAGGTCGCAGGACTGGTCAAGGGCCAAATAGGCCCCGGACTGCTGGCCTTCATTGGGGTGCGGCCTGACGATGACGGTGCTCGCGCTGCCCGCCTACTGACGCGCCTGCTCGACTATCGCATCTTCGCTGACCCGGCTGGCCGCATGAATCTGTCGGTGCGCGATACGGGTGGCGGCCTGCTCCTAGTACCGCAGTTCACGCTGGCGGCGGATACACGCTCGGGCAACCGCCCGGGGTTCTCCACCGCGGCACCGCCCCAGCTGGCGCGGGCCCTGTTCGACGAACTGCTGGAGCTGGCCCGCCGGCAGCATCCGCACACGGCGGGCGGCGAATTCGGTGCGCACATGCAGGTTCACCTGATCAACGACGGCCCGGCAACCTTCTGGCTGGAGACCTGATCGCCTCCCGGGCATCGGTTGGCAATCGGCGTCTGCGCGCGCCCGCTTTTGGCCTATCATTGGTCCATACTTTTGGAGGGCCCTCCATGGATCTCTTCGCCCCGCGTCACTTGCTCATCATCCTGCTGGTCGTTTTGCTGGTCTTCGGTACCAAGAAGCTCAAGAACATCGGTTCTGACCTGGGCTCCGCGGTCAAAGGCTTCAAGAAAGCCATGAGCGACGGCGAGAACGAGGAGCAGGCGGCCAAGAAACTCGGTGCCCCGGCCGAGGCCGACGCCGACTTCAGCGATCCCACCCGCAGCGGGCAGAAGACTCCGCCTGGCCACGGCCAGAGCTGATTCCGATCAGCGTCCGGTCCGTCAACCGCCGGCGAGTGCGGAAGGCCCTGCATGTTTGAAGTCGGCTGGTCCGAATATCTGGTGATCTTTGGCCTGGCACTGGTTGTGCTGGGCCCGGAGAAGCTGCCCAAGCTGGCGGCCAGCATCGGTCGTTGGGTGGGTCGTGCGCGCGTGATGGCGCGTCAGTTCCGCGACCAGCTCGAGGCCGAAACCCAAACCATCCGCAGCGGCGTCCACGACGTTCAGAAGGACTTCGAATCGGCCAGCAGCGATCTCCACAGCAGCGTCGCTGACGCCCCGCGCGAACCCGACGCTGAAATGCAGGGGCCGCCGGCCCCGCCGCCGGCGGCACAGGAATCGCCGGCGCCCGAGGCGTCGTCAGTGAATCCGCGCCCGTTGGATACCAGCCATGCGGCCGCGCCGCGCAGTGAAGAGCGGGATGAGCGAAGAACCTGAGAAGCTGGCCGAAGGCACCCTGATCTCCCATCTGCTGGAACTGCGCAACCGGCTGATGCGCGCGTTCGCGGCCGTGCTGATCGTCTTCGTTCCCTGCGCCGTCTATGCCAATGCAATCTTTGAGTGGATCGAGCGGCCGTTGCTGAAAGAATTGCCCAGCGGCTCCACACTGATTGCCACCAGCATCACCTCGCCCTTCACGACACCGTTCAAGCTGGCCTTCATCGTGGCGCTGCTACTGGCCATGCCCTACGTGCTCTACCAGATCTGGTCCTTTGTGGCCCCGGGTCTGTACCGGCGCGAGAAACGTTTCGCGCGGCCCTTGCTCTTCTCGGCCATCTTCCTGTTCTACTGCGGCGCCGCTTTTGCCTACTGGATCGTGTTCCCGGTGATGTTCAAGTTCTTCGTCGGCACCCTGCCCAAGGGCGTGCAGATGATGGCCGATATCACCAACTACATGGACTTCGTTCTGGTCATGCTGCTCGCTTTCGGCGTCGCCTTCGAGGTGCCCGTGGCCGTCGTGCTGCTGGTGGCCACCGGCCTGGTGTCGGTCGAGAAGCTGAAAGACATCCGCGGCTATGTGCTGATCGCGATTTTCGTGATCGCTGCGATCCTGACGCCGCCGGACGCGATCAGTCAGACCATCATGGCTTTGCCGATGTATGCACTGTATGAAGGCGGGATCCTCTTCGCGCGCTTCCTGACCCGGAAGCAGCCCGAGGCGACAGCCGACGAATAACAACTAAGAAGGGTGGGGGTCATGCAAGATAAAACGGTCACGACAGCCAACACAGATCGGCAATTTCTCGGTCACCCGATCGGGCTGAGCACGCTGTTCTTCTCGGAGCTCTGGGAGCGCTTCAGCTATTACGGCATGCGCGCACTGCTGGTGCTGTTCCTCGTCGATGCGGTTGCCAAAGGCGGGTTCGGTCTCGACGATCGCACAGCCACTGCGATTTACGGTTTGTACACGGCAGCGGTCTACGTAGTCGCGCTGCCGGGCGGCTGGATCGCCGACCGGCTGATCGGCACTCAGGCGGCGGCCCTGTGGGGCGGAGTCATCATTGCCAGCGGCCATTTGCTGCTCGGCCTCTCGGGCACCTCGGCGATAATTTTTTACATCGGTCTGATGGTGATCGTGGTTGGCACCGGCCTGCTGAAGCCCAACCTGAGCGCACTGGTTGCGCAGTTGTATCCGGAAGGCGGCTATCGTCGCGACGCCGGATTCACCATTTACTACATGAGCGTGAACATCGGCGCGTTCTTCGGGCCGCTGGTCACCGCCTGGCTGGCTCAAACCTATGGCTGGCACTACGGCTTCTTCGCGGCCGCCGTCGGCATGGCGCTGGGCGTGGCCGTGTTCGTCAGCACCCGCAGCCGGCTGCGCGGCGCAGGACTCCATCCGGCACCGCCGCCGCCGGGACGCGCTCCGCCTGATACGCGCATCTGGCTCGCATCGTTGGCGCTCGGCGCAGCACTGATCGTCGCGCTGCTGGCCAGTGGCGTACTACCTCTTTCGCCGCTGGCACTGCAATCCGGTTCAACCTGGGTGATCGTCTCGATCTCTGCAGCCTACTTCGTCTATCTGTTCTTCTTCGCAGGGCTGCGCCAGATCGAGCGGCGGCGCGTCGTGATGATGCTGGTTCTGTTCCTCGCCTGCGCCCTCTTCTGGTCCGGATTCGAACAGGCTGGCTCATCATTCAACCTGTTTGCCGAGCGCTATACCAATCGTCAGGTCGGCACGTTCCTGATTCCTTCAGGTTGGTTCCAGTCGCTGAACCCGTTATTCATCGTGACCTTCGCGCCTTTGTTCTCAGCCATGTGGGTGAGGCTGGGCGCTCGCAAGCTCGATCCCTCCGCACCTCTGAAGTTCGTGTTCGGACTGCTGGGCATGGCACTGGGCTTCATCATCCTTGCTGATGCCGCGCGCTATGTGGCAGCCGGCGAAAGTGTGAGCCCGATGTGGCTGGTCAGCGTGTACCTCGTACACACCTTCGGCGAACTGTGTCTGAGCCCGGTGGGGCTGTCGGCGTTCAGTAAACTGGCTCCGCCACGACTGATGGGTCAGAGCTTGGGCGTGTGGTTCATGGGCACCTCTCTGGGGCAGCTCATTGCGGGCCGAATCGCTGGCAGCTTCGATGCCAACAACCTCGCGGCCATGCCGAGCCAGATGATGCGTATCTTTTGGTTTGGTATCGTCTCAAGCGTGGCACTGGTGATTGTGGGCACCCTTGTGCACCGCTGGATCGCCGCGGCCCGAGAAGAATAAGAGCCTCCACATCAAGGGGAAATCCATGAACCATTCACGCTTGTATCGCTACGGCTTGTTGACCCTGTCCGCAGTGTTTCTCGCCGGCTGTGGCAATTCCGGCACATCAGCATCAAAGGAATCAGCTGACCAGTTCGTGGCCCGACTGAACAAGGACATGGCCGAGCTGTCGCTCGATGGGAACCAGACCGGCTGGCTCCAGGCCACCTACATCAACGACGACTCGCAGGCCGTCAGTGCGCGATCCAACGATCGCTTCCTCGCTTACTTCAATGCAGCAGTGAAGCAGGCCAGAACTTATGACGGTCAGCCGATGTCACCGGCATCGCAACGTACGATCTACCTGCTGAAGC
>CAYFPW010000071.1:0-7734 GCA_964345055.1 uncultured Steroidobacteraceae bacterium
GGTTGAGGCCGTGAACGAGCGGCAGAAGAGTGTGCTGCTGGGTAAATTGCGCTGTGTGTATGGCGATGACCTGCGTGGCAAGCGCTTTGCGATCTGGGGTCTGGCATTCAAGCCCGATACCGATGACATGCGCGAGGCGCCGAGCCTAGTGGTCATTCGTGCTCTGCTGGCGGCCGGTGCGTCAGTGCGCGCCTATGATCCAGTGGCGAACCGCGAGGCGCGGCATGCACTGGGCAATGCCGCGGGTGTGACGCTGTGCGATAACGCCTATGAAGCGCTCACCGACGCGGACGCGCTGCTGATCGTGACGGAGTGGAAGGAATTTCGGAGTCCTGACTTCGATCGCATCAAGTCACTGCTCAATCAGCCGCGCATCTTTGATGGTCGCAATCTCTACCATCCGCATCTGGTGGCCCGGCTCGGCTTCGAGTATTACGCCATCGGTCGGGGTAACTCGGCGATTGTCGATTGGTCGGCGGTGGTCGGTCAGGGATGAGCGCTCGCGCGCCGCTGGTTCCCGTCATTCTCTCGGGAGGCGCCGGTACGCGCCTCTGGCCACTTTCACGTGAGCTGTATCCGAAGCAGCTGCTGCCTCTCGTTGGCGGTCACACGATGCTGCAGGAAACGGTGCGACGTCTCGAGGGGCTAGAAGTCGGCGCGCCGCTGGTGGTCTGCAATGAAGCGCATCGCTTCCTCGTTGCCGAGCAGTTGCGGCAGATCGGTTCGGTGCCGCACGCAATCGTGCTCGAACCGACGGGTCGCAACACCGCGCCTGCCATCGCGCTGGCGGCCCATACCGCCCTGGCCGGCGAATCCAACGATGCCTTGCTGCTGGTGCTTCCCGCTGATCACGTGATTCGCGACACGGCAGCGTTCCATACTGCAATCGCTGAGGCGATCAACGGTGCGGCAGCCGGTGAGCTGGTGACTTTCGGCGTGGTACCTGATGCACCCGAGACCGGCTACGGCTACATCCGGCGCGGTCAGCGCCTTGGCGGCGGTTTCCGCATTGGCAGTTTCGTCGAAAAGCCTGATCTGGCGCGTGCGCAGCAATTCCTTGCCAGCGGTGAGTACTACTGGAACAGCGGTATGTTCCTCTTCAGTGCGCGCCGCTATCTCGAAGAGCTGGAAAAGTACGCCCCGGATATCGCTGCGGTGTGCCATGCGGCTGCGGCCAGTGGCAAGCGCGATCTGGACTTCACGCGTGTGGATGCCGGCCTGTTCAACGACTGTCGCAGTGAGTCGATCGACTACGCGGTGATGGAGAAGACCTCATCGGCCATGGTGGTGCCGCTGAATGCCGGCTGGAGTGATGTGGGGTCTTGGTCGGCATTGCATGCGGCTATTCCCTCGGATGCCAGCGGCAATGTGCTCAAGGGCGATGTCATTACCGAGGATTCAGAGGGATGCTTCGTTCATGCGGAGAGTCGTCTGGTCGCTACGGTGGGCCTGCGGGACCATGTGGTGGTGGAGACCAAGGATGCGGTGCTCGTCGCACCACGTGACCGTGTGCAGGACGTGAAGGCGCTGGTCAGCAGGATCAAGGCTGAAGGGCGCTATGAGCACGCGCTCCATCGCGAAGTCTTCCGGCCATGGGGCAGTTACGACAGCCTGCACAATGGTACCCGCCATCAGGTCAAACACCTGATCGTCAAGCCGGGTGGGGTGCTCTCGCTGCAGATGCATCACCATCGCGCGGAACACTGGGTAGTCGTGTCAGGTACGGCGCGGATTACCCGCGGAGATGAGGTTTTCCTCCTGGAGGAGAATCAGTCCACCTACATCCCGGTTGGCGTCAAGCATCGTGTGGAGAATCCCGGCAAGATCGAGGTGCACATCATCGAGGTGCAGTCGGGCACCTATCTTGGTGAAGATGACATCGTCCGCTTTGAGGACCAGTACGGTCGGCAGGGCACGAACAAATAAATTGCAGAGGGCATGGTGGTGAGCAAGCTGACCTCTTTCAAGGCCTATGACGTCCGTGGTCGCATCCCAACCGAGCTGAACGAGGAACTCGCTTACCAGATCGGCCTGGCCTACGTCGGACTGATCCGGCCCAAGACGGTCTGCGTGGGACGCGACATTCGGCTCTCAAGTCAGACTCTGTGCACTGCGCTGGTCCGCGGGCTGACTGATGCCGGCTGCGATGTCGTGGACATCGGGCTTTGCGGCACTGAAGGCGTGTACTTCGCAACCTTCGCCGAGAAGTTCGACGGCGGCATCATGGTCACGGCCAGTCATAATCCGCCGGACTACAACGGCATGAAGTTTGTGCGCGAAGGCAGTCGACCGATCAGCTTTGATACGGGTCTGAAGGATATGCGCGACGCCATCGAGAGTGGGCGGCTGCCGGCGAAGGCGGCGCGTCCGGGCTCGGTGCGTCAGCTGGATACGACGGCCAAGTACCTCGAGCACTTGATGGGCTATGTGCAGGGCGTGCCGCTCAAACCACTGAAGGTGGTCGTCAATCCCGGCAACGGCGGTGCCGGCATCTTCGTCGATCAACTGGAGAAGCGGCTGCCCTTCCAGTTCATCAAGCTCCATAACGAGCCCGACGGCACCTTCCCCAACGGGGTGCCCAACCCGATGATCGAGGAAAACCGCACCAGCACCATCGACCTCATCCGTCGTACCGGTGCGGATGTGGGTCTGGCGTGGGACGGAGATTTCGACCGTTGCTTTTTCTTCGACGAGAGCGGCGGTTTCGTCGAGGGTTATTACCTGGTTGGCATGCTGGCCGAGGCGGCGCTGAAGCGTGCACCGGGTTCCTGCATCGTCCACGATCCGCGCCTGACCTGGAACACGATTGATCTGGTCAGCAGGCTGGGCGGCAAGCCGGTGCTGTGCAAGTCCGGTCATGCGTTCATCAAGCAGAAGATGCGCGAGGTGGATGCCGTCTACGGCGGCGAGATGAGTGCGCATCATTATTTCCGCGAGTTCGCGTACTGCGACAGCGGCATGATCACCTGGCTGGTGGCGCTGGGCGTGATGTGCGAGCGCGGGTTGTCGCTCAGCCAACTGGTGGGCGAGCGCCAGAAGCTGTTCCCGGTGAGCGGCGAGATCAACCGCGAAATCGCCGACGCCAAGGGTGTGCTGGCGCGGGCGCAGAAGCAGTATGAAAAGGCTGCCATCGCCATCGATTTCACTGACGGCCTGTCCATGGAATTCGACCAGTGGCGATTCAACCTGCGTGGCTCGAATACCGAGCCGCTGGTCCGGCTGAATGTTGAAACGCGTGGCAGCGAGGCTCTGATGCGCGAGAAGACGGCCGAGGTGCTGCGATTGATTGACGGGGCCTGATCCCGTAGTCTTCGCCAATGCTCGGGATAACACGATATCAATGGACCGTGCTGTTTGCGGCGTGGTTGGGGTGGGGCTTCGATATCTTCGACAGCCTGCTGTTCAATTTTGTCGCGCCCAATTGCATTCCTGACCTGCTGAACCTGCAGCCCGGGTCGGCGGCCGCCAAGGCAGCCACGCTCCAGTGGACCGGTATCCTCACTTCGCTCCTGCTGATCGGCTGGGCCGCTGGCGGCGTGCTGTTCGGCTACATCGGTGACCGGCTCGGCCGGACCCGCACGCTGATGCTGACCATGCTCATGTATGCGCTGGGCACAGCTGCCTGTGCTTTTGCACCCAATCTTGGCGTGCTGATCGTCTTCCGTTTGATCGCCAGTCTTGGTATTGGCGGAGAGTGGGCGGCGGGCGCGGCGATGGTCGCTGAAGTCATGCCTGAGAAGCGTCGTGTCGAGGGTGGCGTACTGCTCTATACCGCGGCCTCCGTCGGTCTGTTTCTGGCCACGGGCCTGAACTTCCTGGTGGCGGGTCACTGGTTCCCGGATGAGCCGCAGAAGTCGTGGCGCTTCCTGTTCCTATTTGGACTTGTCCCGGCAGCCGTGGCCTTCACCGTGCGCGCTTTCGTACGTGAACCCGAGCGCTGGCAGCAGGTTCAGGACCATTCGAAGGTCGCGCTGCGCGAAATCTTCGCAGGCCCGCTTCGACGCGTCACACTCTGGGGTACTTTCGTCACGGTGATCGCTCTGATCACCTGGTGGAGCAGCAATGCGTTCATCGCCTCGATTGCCACGGGCTTGGCTCGCACCGAGGCGGGGCTGCAAGGCCTGACAGAGTCCGCGACGCTGGCGCTGGTGGAGAACTGGAAGCTGAAGGCCAATCTGTATTTCAACTTTGGTGGTCTAGTCGGCACGCTGATGGTGATTCCGTTGGCGCGGATTTTGAGTCGACGCATGCTGTTTGCCGTTTACATGGCGTGCTCATCGGTGGCCATGCTTGCATCCTTCGGTATCGACATGGCGCCCGAAACGCGGCTGATGATGTATTTCGTGGTGGGTGTGCCGGTCTTCGGCATCTTCGGTGCTTTCCCGTTCTACCTGCCTGAGCTTTTCCCGACCCGGGTGCGCACCACGGGTTCTGGTTTCTGCTACAACATCGGTCGCCTCGTAGCGGCCGTCGGACCGTTTGCTGTCGGTACGGTAGCGGCCAAGGGCGCGGCACTGCAGGCCATCTTCTACGTCGGCTTCGTTCCGTTGCTGGGTCTCCTGTTCGCGCCGTTCTACATCGAAACGCGCCACAAGACTCTGGAAGACTAAGACAGCGTCGCGTGCGGTGCCCCGTGTGCCGCGATCCCATGGTCGGATGGGCCTTGCACAGGGCATAATCCGCACATGGATTTCATTGATCTCAAGTCACAGTACCGCGCGCTGCGCGATCCGATCAACGCACGCATCCAGCAGGTGCTCGATCACGGCCAGTACATTCTCGGGCCTGAAGTGGGGCAACTGGAACAAGGGCTGGCGGCGCGGGTCGGGGCCAAGCACTGCATCACGGTAGCCAGCGGAACCGACGCGCTGCTGGTTGCGCTGATGGCCCAGTGCATCGGCCCCGGCGATGAGGTCATCACCACGCCATTTACCTTCGTTGCCACTGCGGAAGTGATCGCGCTGGTCGGCGCAACACCGGTGTTCGTCGATGTCGAGCCGGATACCTGCAATATCGATGTCAGCAAGCTGGAAGCGGCGATCACGCCGCGCACGCGCGCTATCATGCCGGTCAGCCTCTATGGTCAGGCGGCGGACATGGAGGAGATCAATGCGCTGGCTGCGAAGCACGGCGGGATCTCGGTCATCGAGGATGCGGCCCAGAGCTTTGGTGCCATGTATCGCGGCCGGCACAGTGGTCATCTCTCGCACATCGGCTGCACCAGCTTCTTCCCCAGCAAGCCGCTGGGCTGTTATGGCGACGGCGGCGCCATCTTCACCGATGACGATGCCGTGGCGCAGGCCTGCGCCGAGATCCGTGTGCACGGCCAGAGCGCGCGCTACTACCACACCCGTGTCGGTGTGGGTGCCCGCATGGACACTCTGCAGTGCGCCATCCTGCTGGCCAAGCTCGATCGCTTCGATCATGAAGTGAGTCGGCGTATCCTGCTGGGCGCCCGCTATGCGGAGTTGATCCAGGCTTCCGGCGCGCGTGCCTCGCTGGTGACAGTGCGTCCTGATCGCACCAGTGTCTGGGCGCAGTACACCGTGCTCGTCGATGAACGCGATCAGGTTCAGGAGCGCTTGAAGAAGGCTGGCATTCCAACGGCGGTGCATTACCCGCGACCGCTCCACCAGCAGCCGGCTTATGCGCGCTATGCGCCGAACAGCGTCTTCCCGGTCAGTGAGTCGCTGGCTGCGCGTGTGATGAGTCTGCCTATGAGCGCGGACCTGACAGAAGCGCAGCAGGATCAGGTCGTCGAAGCGCTCGCCGCTGCGACGCGGCCCTGAGTTTTCGCCGCGCGGGCGGCTGGCGTAGACTGTTCCACACTCGCTGGTGCAATGCAGTCATGGGGGAGTGTCGCATGAAGATCCGCTCTACGGTCAGGATGCTTGGATCGCTCTTGGCTTTGTCGGTGGGGCTGCCCGCCATCGCAGCACTCAAGGTGGGCGACGTTGCGCCCGATTTCACGGCGCAGGCATCTTTGGCCGGCAAGCCCATCGCCTATCACCTCAAGGACGCACTGAAGGAGGGTCCGGTGGTGGTGTATTTCTACCCCAGTGCCTTCACCGCCGGCTGTAATGCGCAGGCCCATGCCTTTGCGGTCAATATGGATAAGTTCCGGGAGGCGGGCGCTAGCGTCATCGGCGTGTCTCTCGATAGCATCGAGCGGCTCAATGATTTCTCCGCTGATCCCAACTACTGTGCCGGCCAGTTGCCGGTAGCCTCGGATAGCGATGGCAAGATTGCCCGTTCTTACGAGCTGTCGATTCGTGAAGTGTCCGCCGGAGCGAAGGATTCGCGCGGCATTGAGATCGGCCATGGCATGGCCGAGCGCACCACCTTTATCGTGACACCGGATGGCAAAGTCTCCAGCACCATCGGTGGTGTGACCCCAACCGCCAACGTGGACGCAGCGCTGGCCGCCGTACAGGCACTGAAGGCCAGGAAATAGTCGTGCCCAGTGAGCCGGTGTCGACCGGCCAGATCGTATGGCAGGCGCTGATCCCGCACCCGCAGACGCCATGCAAGAGCGTGTGGGGGGCGCAGGCGGCACTTGTCCGGCAGGCTCAGGGCGAATGGCGCGTACGTTTCCGCTTCGACGGTCTGGCTGCCGGGCTGCTTATTCCGCCCCCATCGCTGCCGCAGAGAACCGATGAGCTGTGGCGCCATTTCTGCGGCGAGTTATTCGTGCTGACGCCGGACGGGCGCTACAGGGAGTTCAATTTTTCTCCCTCCGGCTGCTGGGCGGCCTACGCCTTCGACGGCTATCGCAGCGGCATGCATCCGCTCACACTGCCGCGCGATCCTCGGATCACCTGTCGCAGCAGTGCAGAGCAGCTGGAGCTGGACGTGATGCTGACTGTACCGGCCGAGCTGCTCGGATCGCCATTGCTACGTTTCGCCCTGTGCGCCATGGTGGAAGAGGCGGATGGGGTTTTGTCCTGTTGGGCCGTGAAGCACGCCGGCGAGCGGCCGGATTTTCATCACCCCGCGGGCTTTGTGCCGCTGGCAGTATGATCCGCTGACCGCATCGAAGGAACTAGGGCTGATGCTTTTTGGAATCGACTGCCTGCTGGCTGATGAAGAACTGCGTCGTGCGCTCGCCGGGCGCCGTGTTGCGTTGCTGGCGCACCCAGCCTCAATGACTCGTGACTTCCAGCACTCACTGGATGCGCTAGCGGCCTGTCGCGATCTGCGGCTGAGTGCGGCTTTCGGACCGCAGCATGGCCTGCGCGGTGACAAGCAGGACAACATGATCGAGTCGCCGGATTTCCTCGATCCGGTGCATGGCATCCCAGTGTTCAGTCTCTATGGAGCCGTGCGGCGACCCACGGCCGCGATGATGGACAGCTTCGATGTACTGCTGGTCGATCTGCAGGATTTGGGCTGCCGCATCTACACCTTTGTCACCACACTGCGCTACGTGCTGGAAGCGGCGGCACAACACGGCAAGACCGTTTGGGTGCTGGACCGACCGAATCCTGTCGGGCGGCCCGTGGAGGGGCTGACGCTGCGCAGCGGCTGGGAAAGCTTCGTCGGCGCCGGTGCGATGCCCATGCGGCACGGGCTTACGCTGGGAGAGATGTCCGCATGGTTCGTGCGCGAGCTGAGGCTCGATCTGGACTGGCGTGTGATCGCGATGCAGGGTTGGCAGCCCAACAGCGCTCCCGGCCATGGCTGGCCGCTGGGCGAGCGCAGCTGGGTGAATCCATCGCCCAATGCCGCCAATCT